>CAXICE010000112.1:0-5940 GCA_964022045.1 uncultured Polaribacter sp.
CAAATACACATAATAGGTTCGGGGTTTTCTTCATTATCAGCTTCGTGTTATCTAGCACAAGCTGGTTTTGAGGTTGTTGTTTATGAAAAAAACTCAACAACAGGAGGTAGAGCAAGACAATACAAAAAAGATGGTTTCATATTTGATATTGGTCCAACTTGGTATTGGATGCCAGATGTTTTTGAAAAATTCTTTAATGATTTTGATAAAAAGCCAACAGATTATTACGAGTTAGATAAATTAGATCCTGCGTATCAAGTTTATTTTTCTGAATTAGAATCAATTATTATTTCAGGAAAATTAGAAGAAATTTTTGAAGCTTTTGAAAAAGAAGAAAAAGGAAGCTCTAAGCATCTTAAAGACTTTTTAGATGCTGCAAAATTTAATTACAATACGGCAATTAAAGATTTAGTTTATAGACCAGGAATATCTCCTTTAGAATTGATAACACCTGTAACTATTAAAAGAGTAAATCAGTTTTTCTCAACAATAAGAACTCAGGTTCGTAGAAAAATTAAAAACCAAAAATTAATTCAGATCTTAGAATTTCCAGTACTGTTTTTAGGAGCAAAACCAGATAATACGCCAGCATTTTATAATTTTATGAATTATGCAGATTTTGGTTTAGGAACTTGGCATCCAAAAGGAGGTATGTATAAAGTTGTAGAAGCAATGACTACTTTGGCTTTGAGCTTAGGTGTTGTTTTTAAAACTGATGCAAATGTAGAAGAGATATGTGTTGATGATAAAGGAAAAATAACTGGTTTAATTGTAAACGATGTTTTTATAAAATCTGATATTGTAGTAAGTGGAGCAGATTATCATCACACAGAAACCTTATTACCAACAAAGTTTAGACAATATTCAGAAAAATATTGGAGTAAAAAAGTTTTTGCACCTTCGTCTTTATTATTTTACGTAGGATTTAATAAGAAATTAAAAAATGTATCTCATCATACTTTATTTTTTGATACAGATTTTGATGCACATGCTAAAACGATTTATGACAATCCTGCTTGGCCAGAAAAACCATTGTTTTATGCAAGTTTTCCGAGTATAACAGATAATAATTTAGCTCCAGAAGGAAATGAGGCAGCAACATTTTTAATTCCGTTAGCTCCAGGTTTAGAAGACACTGAAGAGCTGAGAGAAGAATATTTTATTAAAATTATTGATAGGTTAGAAAAATTAACAGATCAAAATGTAAAAGAAAATATTATATTTAGGAAATCTTATTGTGTAAACGATTTTATAAAAGATTATAATTCTTATAAAGGAAATGCATATGGTTTGGCAAATATTTTAACTCAAACAGCTTTTTTAAGACCAAAAATAAAAAGTAAAAAAGTAAAAAATTTATTTTTTACAGGTCAATTAACAGTTCCTGGACCTGGTGTTCCACCTTCATTGATTTCAGGAAAAATTGTGTCAGATTTAATAATAAAAGAGAATTAATATGAAAGTACTATTTGATAACGTTTCTGATAACTGTAGTAAGCTAGTAACAAAAAGCTATAGTACTTCTTTTTCTTTGGCGGTAAAAATGTTGTCGCCAAAAATTAGAAAAGACATTTATAATGTTTATGGTTTTGTTCGTTTTGCTGATGAAATTGTAGATAGTTTTCATGAGTATGATAAAGAAAAACTAATCAATAAGTTTGAAGCTGATTACTACGAAGCATTAGAAGATGGAATTAGTTTGAATCCAATTCTGAATGCTTTTCAGCAAACAGTTACTAAATATCAAATTTCTGATGATTTAGTGCAAGCATTTTTAAAAAGCATGAAAGCTGATTTGTATAAAACAGAGTACAAAACTAAAGAAGAGTATGATGCTTATATTTATGGGTCTGCTGATGTTGTTGGTTTAATGTGCTTGAAGATTTTTGTAAATGGAAATCAAGAAAAATATGAAGAATTAAAATTTGCAGCAATGCGTTTGGGTTCTGCTTTCCAGAAAGTGAATTTTTTAAGAGATTTAAAAGATGATATTGAAGGTTTAGATAGATCTTATTTTCCGAATGTAGATTTAAATGCTTTAAATAACGAATCAAAAAATCAAATTATTAAAGAGATAGAAAATGATTTTGATGTTGCTTTTAAAGATGGAATTTTAAAATTGCCTGTAGAAGCAAAATTTGGAGTTTATGTTGCTTATAGATATTATAAAAGATTGTTGAAAAAATTAAATAAAACACCATCATCAGAAATTATGGAAACTAGAATTAGAATTTCTAATCCGATGAAAATTAATTTATTAGCTAGGAGTTTTGTGAAATATAAACTAAATTTAATCTAATGATTTTTCCTTTAATAACATTAGTAACGTTTCTAATAATGGAAGGTGTAACTTGGTGTACACATAAATATATTATGCATGGTTTTGGTTGGTTTTTACATGAAGATCATCATCAACCCGGATATCCACATGTATTTGAAAAAAACGATGCTTTTTTTGTGGTATTTGCGGTTCCAAGTATACTCTTATTTTATTTCGGAATTAGACCAGAATTAAACAGTTTGTTCTTTATTGGATTGGGGATTTTATGCTACGGAATTGCTTATTTTTTAGTCCATGATGTATTGATTCACAGAAGATTTAAATGGTTTAGAAATACCAATAGTAGGTATTTAAAAGGATTAAGAAAAGCACATAAAATTCATCATAAACATTTAGGCAAACCAGACGGAGAATGCTTCGGAATGTTGTTTGTGCCTTTCAAATATTTTAAAAAGCCAACAACCTAATGTATTTGTATCTACTACTAAATTTAGGTTCTTTAAGCATTCCATTTATATATTCATTTAATAAAAAAATGAATTTCATCAAACAATGGAAAACGGTTTTTTTATCCATATTTTTAGTAGCATTTGTTTTTATTATTTGGGATGTTATTTTTACCAAAAATGGTGTTTGGGGTTTTAATTCTGATTATCATTTGCCTTTTAAAATTGCAGGTTTACCTATAGATGAAATGTTGTTCTTTATTTGTATTCCGTATGCAAGTATTTTTATTCATTATTCTTTAGAATACTTTAAACCTACTTTATTATTATCAATAAAAACGGTTCGTTTTATTACAGTTTTATTTGTTTTAATTATTGGAGCAACTTTATTTTTCAATTTAGATAAAGCATATACAAGTATAAATTATGGATTATTAATATTTACTTTACTAATAGCTTTGTTTTTTGGTAAAGAAATTTTGAGAAGATTTTACATTGCTTTTTTAATCATATTGATTCCTTTTTTTATCGTAAACGGAATTCTTACTGGAAGTTTCATACCAGAACCAGTTGTTTGGTATAACAATTCAGAAAATTTAGCAATTCGATTATTTACAATTCCGATTGAAGATATTGGTTATGCTTTTAACATGTTGTTTTGGGTAGTTTTTTTAAATGAAAAATTCAAAGCAAAAAAGCTTTTTCAAAAATGATGAAAAATAAATACATCTTATTTTTACTTTTTCTTGCTACCAATTTTGGAGCATTAGGAATTGGAGTCCTTTTAATGGATGATGGATCAACATCAGATTGGTATTACAATTTAAACAAAGCACCTTGGACGCCAGAAGGCTGGGTTTTTGGAGTAGCTTGGTTCTCTATTATGTTTTGCTTTTCTTTTTATATGACAAAACTTGCTTTACATTTTAAAGAAAGAAATCATTTTTTAATAAAAGCATTTACAATGCAATGGTTGCTAAATGTAAGTTGGAATTATATTTTTTTTAATCAACATTTAACAACTTCAGGTTTTGTAGTAATTATAAGTTTATGGTTATTGGTTGGTTTCTTTACTTTCAATTATATAAAGGAGCTTAAATGGTTTACATTGTTAATTGCTCCCTATTTAATCTGGTTAACCATTGCTTCTAGCTTAAATGGATACATCATTTTATATAATTAAAATCATGAAAAATAGCTTTATAATTAGTTTAATATTCATCACAAGTTTAGTTTTTAAATCGCAACAAATGGAAACAATAACATCTTTATACGACATAAAAATCAATAGTATTTCTGGAGAAAAAATCAATTTAGCCGATTTTAAAGGGAAAAAAATACTGTTTGTAAATGTTGCATCAAAATGTGGTTTTACACCACAATACGATGGGTTACAAGAGTTGTACGAATTATATAAAGACAAATTGATGATTATTGGCGTACCATCAAATCAGTTTGGAGGTCAAGAACCAGGAACGGCAGAACAAATACAATCTTTTTGTAAATTAAATTATGGAGTTACTTTTTTAATTACAGAAAAAGTTGATGTAAAAGGAAAAAACCAACATCCATTATATACTTGGTTGACCAAAAAAGAAAATAATGGTGTTAAAAATTCTTCTGTAAAATGGAATTTTCAAAAATATTTAGTTGATGAAAATGGTGAATTGATTGATTATTATTTTTCATTAACAAAACCGATGAGTAAAAAAATCACAAAACATTTAAAGTAATGATTCAATTTTCTAAACATTCTGGTATTTATACGTTAGAAGCTTCGCAAGAATTAAATATTTCGTTGGCAGAAGCTTGGGATTATTTTTCATCACCAGAAAATTTATCGAAAATTACTCCGCCAAAAATGGGGTTTCATATTACATCTAAAGTTGATAGAAAAGCATATCAAGGACAAATTATTACTTATAAAGTTTCTCCAATTCCTTTTATTAAAACCAATTGGGTTACAGAAATTACCGCTGTAAAAGAACAAGAATTTTTTATTGATGAACAACGTTTTGGACCATATTCTATGTGGCATCACGAACATTTTTTCGAAGAACTTGCAAACGGAAAAACTTTAATGAAAGATAAAATATCTTATAAAATTCCGTTTGGATTTTTAGGTTCTATAGCACAATCATTATTTATAAAGAACCAACTCCAATCTATCTTTGAATATAGAGAAGAAGTTTTAGATACAATTTTTAAATAAATGAACATATTTTGGTTTCGTAGAGATTTACGTTTAGAAGATAATGTGGCATTATTCAAAGCTGTTCAAGAAAAAACACCTGTAATTCCGCTTTTTATTTTTGATATTGACATCATAGAATCTTTACCAAAAGACGATGCAAGAATTACGTTTATTTACAATGCTTTAAAAGATATTGACAAGGAATTAAAAAAACTAAATTCGTCTTTATTAGTAAAAATTGGCAAACCAATTGAAGTTTGGGAAACGTTAATTTCTGAGTTTGATATTGATAAAGTGTTTTTCAACAAAGATTACGAACCTTATGCAATTGCAAGAGATTTAGAAGTTTCAAAATTGTTGCAATCAAAAAGTATTACTGTTTTTACGTTTAAAGACCAAGTGGTTTTTGAAGAATCAGAAATTGTAAAAGACAACGGATTGCCATACACGGTTTTTACGCCGTATAAAAAGAAATGGCTTTTTCATTTTGATGAAAAGTTATTGACCGAAAATCCAATTCAAAATAATTTTCACAGATTTAAAACAGATTTCCCAACTTTAGAATCCATTGGGTTTAAAGAAAGTAACATAAAAGTAAAACCGTATAATTTAGATTTTTTAGATGATTACGATGCGATACGGGATTTCCCTTTTATCGATAAAACATCTTATGTTTCTCCATATTTACGATTCGGTTTAATAAGTCCTAGAAAACTGATTAAAATAGCTTTAAAAAGCAATGCTACTTATTTAAGTGAATTAATTTGGAGAGAGTTTTTCATGCAAATTCTATTTCATTTTCCGAAAGTAGTTACAGAAAATTTTAAAAGTAAATATAACAATATTGCTTGGCGTAATAATGAAGCTGAGTTTGATAAATGGTGTAAAGGCGAAACAGGGTATCCAATTGTAGATGCCGGAATGCGACAATTAAATGAAACTGGTTTTATGCACAATCGCGTTAGAATGATTACTGCCGGATTTCTTTGCAAACATTTACTGATAGATTGGCGTTGGGG
>CAXICE010000113.1:0-5908 GCA_964022045.1 uncultured Polaribacter sp.
CGTTATAGAAATGTAAGGTGAACCAAACAACGCTTTTTTGAATCAAAAAGAAATCATACAAAAATGTAAAATGAATGATTATTCAGCTCAAATTGAGGTGTATAATACGTATAAAAATTTGCTTTACAATAGTTGTTTCAGAATTTTACAGCGAAGAGAAGATGCAGAAGATATAGTGCAAGATGCTTTTATAAAGGGATTTCAAAAAATTGATCAAGTTAAAGTTGATGTGAATTTAGCAGCTTGGTTTAGACGCATCGCCATCAATTTATGTTTTGATAAAATTAGAAAAGAGAAAAACATTTTTTTATTGGATGATTCAAAAGAAATAGAAGCAGAGTTAGTAGAAACAGAATTTGATAACGCAGAAGAATTTTCGGTTGATTTTATTAAAGAAAGCATCAACAAGTTAAAAGAAAAATATAGAATAATTCTCGTGTTGTATTTAATTGAAGATTATAATCACAGAGAAATTTCAGAAATATTAAAAATCAACGAGAGTACGGTTAGAAATCAATACGCAAGAGGAAAAAGTCAATTAGTAGAAATGCTAGAAAAACATAAAAACAATGAGTTTAAAAGAACACATACAGCAACATAAAAACGAATTTGATTCGGAAGAAATGTCGACCCAATCAGAAGTTCTTTTTAAAGAGAAATTGCAACAAGAATTGCATCAGCCTAAAAAGCAAAAAGTAATTTATTTACGATTTATTGCTGTTGCCGCAAGTATTGTTTTGGTATTTTCTGTGATTTTTTGGAATCAAGATTCAGAAGTTTCTGTAAAAACGGCTGAGGTTCTAAATTACCTTGAAGATACATCTGCAGGAAAACGTTTAGAGGGCGTCTATAAATTTGACGAAGAATTTGTTAAAGAAGATTCTAAAATTATAGAAACCTTGCTTAAAATATTGCATACAGATGAAAACGCAAATGTAAAAATTGCAACCATTGATGCGTTGTTGAAATTCCCGTCAAACGATAATGTAAGAACCAATTTAATTACCGCTTTAGAAAAAGAAAAAACACCATTAGTACAAATAAAAATAATAAAATCGTTGAGCTTCTTAAGAGAAAATCGTGCACAAAAAACTCTTGAAGAAATCATCAATAACGAGGAAACATTTCCGATAGTTAAGAGCAACGCAACCTTAGCTATGAACCAATTAAAACAATAATTATGAAACATAAAATTTCAATAACAATTATCGCTTTTTTAGTAGCGTTTACCCTAAATGCACAAGAAAAGAAAATAAAATTCAACAAAGGAACTTTAAAGATTTGTTCGTCAAAAACCTTTAAAATAGAAGGTTATAACGGGTCTGAAGTGATCATTAAAAGCTTGCATGATAAAAAAAATAATTTTCCAATTGTTAAAGGAAATGAAGCAAGAGTAGTTTACAATTCTGGTATTAAAGGAAATGGGAAATTAGCAAAAATTAGTGAGAATCATAAATATGCTAAAGCAAAGAACCTGCATTCTTCTGGTAATTTTGTTTATTTCTCAACTAATAATTCTAAGAGAAAAAAGGGCTTAAAAAGATTAGGAAAAAAACAAGAAAATAAAGACTTAGGAATTTATTTTACCATTGAGCAAAAGGACGGAGAGTTAGTTTTTAAAGACGCAACAAATGGTCAGTTTGTAATGCTGAGTAATGAAAGTTATTTGATTAAAATTCCGAATTCAATCAAATTAAATTGGGATACAAGTAATTGTAAAAAAGAAAATAAAAAGCAACACTTTTTTTACTCTAATAAGGCATCTTCTTTGTCTAATTTTAACGGAGAAGTTGAGTTAACAACATCGTTAAGTAATTTTAAATTAACAGATGTAACTGGTCCAGTTTCAATCAATTCAATTGGAGGAAATGTAACGGTTAAATTTGATAAAAAACTACCATTAAAACTGTATTCGATTTATACAAACAACGGATTTATAGATATTACAATGCCACAAAACTCTGATGTAAATGTAGAAGCAAATGCAGCTGCAATTTATAGCGATATCAATTTTAAAGTTTTACAAGACACAGAGTCTGACGGTCAACAAAACATGAAATTAAAATTGAAACGCGGACGAGTTAAAATGAAATTAGAAGCTGGTTTTGGAACCGTTTATTTGAGGAAAAAGTAAATAAATTTAAAGCATAAAAAAGCCGATGCAAATTGCATCGGCTTTTTCTATATATAGAAAGTTTTATTTTTTTAAACTCTGTAGTCTTCTAATTCCAGTAAATAAAATCAATCCACCAAAAAACAAGTTGAATAACACATAAATAGATTTACTTTTTGTTTCTAAAGAAAATATCAAGTAGTAAATATCTAGTTCATTAAAAATTGCGTAAAATCCTTTGGCAACAAAACTAGCGCCAACAATTAAATAAATAAAAGGAATTGCTTTTTTCATAAAATATTAGTTATTTAAAACCCATTCGCCTTTTTCAATTAACGGAATGGCTTGTTTATATTTTACTACTTTTTCTTCTCCGCTCATTACATTTTTAATGGTAACACGCTCGTTTCTTCCAATTTTCGGTTGTTCTCTTACAACAGTTTCAACCGGTTCTTGTTGTTGCTGTCTAGAATTACTGATGGCTTGTTCAGTACTATTTTGAACATCTGCTTTACTTGTGTTTAAAGCTTCTCTTTTTTGTTGACGTGCTTCAGAGATATTTCCTTGATTTGGAATTTCTCCTTTAAACAAGAATGATAAAACTTCTTTATTTACGTCGTCAATCATTACTTTAAACAATTCAAAAGCCTCAAATTTATAAACTAATAAAGGGTCTTTTTGCTCGTAAGATGCATTTTGAACCGAACTTTTTAACTCATCCATTTTACGTAAATGCGTTTTCCAGTTTTCGTCAATAATGGCAAGTGTAATATTTTTTTCAAAATCTTTCACCAATTCTTTTCCTTCAGATTCGTACGCTTTTTGCAAGTTGGTAACAACTTGTAACGTTTTAATTCCATCAGAAAACGGAACTACAATTCGCTCGTAACGATCACCTTCATTTTCGTAGACATCTTTAATTACAGGAAAAGCTGCAACGGCATTTTTATCAATTCTATCTTGATAATGTGCGTAAATAGTTTCGTATAATTTATCGATTAATTCCTGCTCAGTCATAGACTCAAACTCTTCTTCAGAAAAAGGAGAAGTCATAGATGAAAAACGAATTAATTCAAATTCGAAATTCTGAAAATCTTTTGTTTGTTTGTTTGTGTTTACAATAACTTGACAGGTGTCATAAATCATGTTTACGATATCAATTTTTAAACGATCTCCGTCTAAAGCATGTCTTCTTCTTTTATAAACAAACTCACGTTGAGAGTTCATAATATCATCGTATTCTAATAATCTTTTACGAATACCAAAGTTGTTTTCTTCTACTTTCTTTTGCGCTCTTTCAATAGATTTGGTAATCATAGAATGCTGAATTACTTCGCCTTCTTTTAATCCCATTCTATCCATCATTTTTGCAATTCTATCAGAACCAAAAATACGCATCAAATTATCATCTAGAGCAACATAAAATTGTGAAGAACCAACATCTCCTTGACGACCAGCTCTACCACGTAATTGTCTGTCAACTCTACGAGAATCGTGTCTTTCTGTACCAACAATTGCTAATCCGCCAGCTTTTTTAACTTCGTCAGAAAGTTTAATATCTGTTCCACGACCCGCCATATTTGTTGCAATTGTTACTTGACCAGGTTTACCAGCTTCGGCAACAATATCTGCTTCTTTTTTGTGGAGTTTTGCATTTAAAATATTGTGGCTAATTCCACGCATTTTTAGCATTCTACCTAACAATTCAGAAATTTCTACAGAAGTTGTTCCAACTAAAACAGGTCTTCCTTGCTCTACTAATTTTACAACATCTTCAATTACGGCATTGTATTTTTCTCTAGTAGTTTTGTAAACTAAATCTTCTTTATCGTTTCTTTGAATCGGTTTGTTTGTAGGGATTTCTACAACATCTAGTTTGTAAATTTCCCAAAGTTCACCAGCTTCAGTAACCGCAGTTCCTGTCATTCCAGAAAGCTTGCGATACATTCTAAAGTAATTTTGTAAAGTTACAGTTGCAAAAGTTTGCGTTGCATCTTCAATTTTTACATTTTCTTTTGCTTCAATTGCTTGATGTAATCCATCAGAATAACGACGACCGTCCATAATACGACCCGTTTGCTCATCAACAATCATTACTTTATTATCAATTACTACATATTCTGTATCTTTTTCGAATAAAGAATAGGCTTTTAATAATTGATTCATTGTGTGAATACGCTCACTTTTGATGCTGAAATCTTTGTATAACTCTTCTTTGATTTTTGCTTTTTCTTCGGCAGAATCTTCACTTTCATCAATCTGACCAACTTTTACACCAATATCTGGTAAAACAAAGAAATTCTCATCACTTGTTTTTCCTGATAGGTGTACAATTCCTTTGTCAGATAAATCGATAGAATTATTTTTTTCTTCAATTACATAGTATAATTCTTCATCTACTTCTGGCATCAATTTATTATTGTCTGCCATGTAAATGTTTTCTGTTTTTTGAAGTATTTGTCTGATTCCTTCTTGCGATAAAAATTTAATTAACGCTTTGTTTTTAGGAATTCCACGGAAAACTCTTAATAATAAGAATCCGCCTTCTTTAGTGTCGCCAGCAGCAATTAATTTTTTAGCTTCTGCTAAAACACCCACTAAATATTGTTTTTGTAACGTAACAATATCAGCAACCAAAGGTTTTAATTCGTTAAACTCGTGTCTGTCTCCTTGCGGAACAGCTCCAGAAATAATTAATGGTGTTCTTGCATCATCAATTAAAACAGAATCTACTTCATCAATAATTGCGTAATTTGGAGTTCTTTGGACTAATTCTTCTTTGGTGTGCGCCATGTTATCACGCAAATAATCAAAACCGAATTCGTTATTTGTTCCGTAAGTAATATCTGCATTGTACGCTTTTCTACGCGCATCAGAATTTGGTTGATGCACATCAATACAATCAATACTTAAACCATGAAACTCTAAAATTGGACCCATCCAAGCAGCATCACGTTTTGCTAAATAATCATTTACAGTAACAACATGAACACCTTTTCCGGTAAGCGCATTTAAATAAACTGGTAAAGTAGAAACCAATGTTTTTCCTTCTCCAGTCATCATTTCTGCAATTTTTCCTTGATGTAAAACAGAACCACCAATTAATTGAACATCATAATGAATCATCTCCCAAATAACTTTTTGTCCTGATGCATCCCAAGAATTTGCCCACAAAGATTTATCGCCATTTAAAGTTACATTTTCTCTAATTGCTGATAATTCTCTGTCAAATGGAGTAGCGGTAACTTCTACTTGAGTATTGTTTGTAAAACGTTTTGCGGTTTCTTTAATAACAGCAAAAGCTTCTGGCATAATGTCTAATAAGACTGCTTCAGAAGCTTCGTAAGCTTGATCTTTTAGTGTGTCAATTTCAGTGTAGATAGCTTCTTGTCTGTCTATATCTGCAGATGTTGCTTCTTCTTCAAGCTCTGTAATCTTTGTTTCAAAAGAATCGGTTGCTTCTTTAATTTTTGCTTTAAACTCTTCTGATTTTGCTCTTAACTCATCGTTAGATAATGCATCAATAGCACTTGCAAAAGCGTTTGTTTTTTCAACAATTGGTTGTAGTATTTTTAAATCTTTTTGTTGTTTGTCTCCAACAAATATTTTTAAGACCGAATTTAATAAGCTCATTGTATATTTTCTATTTAAAATTCAGTTTATAGAAAACTGAATATTGATTTGTAATTTATTGATAATAAATAAGTTATTATTTATTGACGGTAATTACAACTTTGTTATAAATGTAAACAAAAAAAAAGCCTCGATTGAGACTTTTTTGATGTAATTTTTTGT
>CAXICE010000114.1:0-5892 GCA_964022045.1 uncultured Polaribacter sp.
ACTATACATAGATAATTTTTTTCTTGTAAAAATAAAAAAGCCTCTTTTTGATATACATCTTAAAGAGGCTTTTTCGTTATCTAAAAAAACTAATTTGATGTGTAAAAGCTTGGCTTAAAGGTTAACATCAACCATGTCCATGAATTATTTTTTGTGTGCGCTCCTCCTTTTAATACTTTTAAAGAAGAGGTTCCAAACATTTGAGAATGTCCAGCATTAAATTGTATATTCTTAACAATTTTATAACCAATTGTAAAATCTAATTCAGTTCCTAAATTACTTTTCATTTTTGTAGCTCCGTTATAAATATCTGCAGCAGATTTAAATAAATGCGGAACAAACTTCGCAGAGAACTTATCTTTTGTGTAAGTTATAGTTGCGTTAATATCCATTAAACCAACAGAGTTTGCATGATTACCAACATAAAAATAATCCATCCAACCATTAAATTTGTGGTTTGTTCCAAAAATTGGATTGAACGATTTTATATCTGAACTTGTATCATTGGTGTTTTTACCTGATAAATACTCAAATCCTACTCCAAAATTAAAATCTGATGTTACTTTTAAATTTGTATTTACAGTAAAATAATTTGCAGAAACTGAGTTTGTAAGCACTTTTCCTGTTTGTAAATATGCAGCACTATTTAAAGATAAATTATTCTTTTTATATGTAATTCTTGGTCCAAAAGTTTGAGAATAATTCACTTTTATATCCGTATTTGTATCCACAAACTCAACACCATTATTCAATGCTAAAAAGCTAAATCCGAAGTTATTCTTTTGAGTATGATACCAAGCATATTGAAACGTTTTATAACCTGCTACATTACTATAAATAGTTTTAATTCCTGATTGAGAGTCGCTATTTAACGCAAAACCAATGTCTAACCTTCCTTTTTCAGAAGTTTTAATTTTAGCAATAATTGCGTCATGGCTTCTTGCTTGTTGTGCCCAACCAACATTACCGAAAATTCTGCTATCATCATAGATAATTTCTTGTCTTCCTAATTTTAAATTAAAATTATTTGCTACCGCAAATTCTGCCCAAGCTTCATGAAAAGAGTTTGAGTTATCATTGGCAGATAATGTAGAAACATCTCCCCAAACACGAACGTTTTGTAAAGATATTTTAACAGTAAAATTGTCTTGTTTGTAGTTTAAGTTTAATCGAGTTCTTTGCGATATAAAGCTGTTGCCTTCTTCTCCTGTTTTAAGTAAAGATTTATATCCGTTTTTATATTCAAATCTTGGTCTTACTTCTGCAAACAAATCTACTTGTTGCGAAAATAATGGTGATGCAATTGCTAACATCATCATTGTTGAAAAAAATATTTTTCTCATAATTTGTTTTTTTATAAAAATGATTTAATAAAAGACTTTTTTATCTTTTTATAACGTAAAGTTACTGCGTAAATAAGGCTTAAAAGCTGATAAATGTCAAGTTTTAAAATTATCTTTTAGCTAATAATAAATACAATTACACTAAAAAGAACGAGAAAAATAATTATGGAAGCTTTCCAAAAAGTATGTGCTTTTTTCATTTCCATAAAATAAAACGAGATGGCTAAAAATTTTAATACTGAAACAAAAATCACTATAAATTTTAAATAGATTTTATCAGCAAAAAACGAAGAAAAAAAGACAATTAATGCTGTGAAAAACACAAGTAAAATCCAAGTTGATAAAAGGTTTTTCTTTGTCATTCTTAAAAGATTAAATAAATTATTGGAAATAATAACAGCCAAATTAAATCGCACATATGCCAAAAAGCGGCACTTGCTTCAAAATCGTCTAAATTGGTTTGCTCTTTTTTCTTTTTAAAATCAAAATAAACGATTGTTAAAATTACCAAACCAACAATAACATGAATTACATGAAACAGAGTTAACATCCAATAAAAGCTAAAGAAAGTGTTGTAATCTATGGTTAAACCTGCATCAATTTTTGCGATATATTCAAACGTTTTTAAAACTAAAAATAAGATTCCGCCAAGCATCGTTAGTTTTAAATAAAGAGAAGTTTTTTTGAGTTTCTTTTCTTTTAAATAATGTACAGATAACACCATAAAAAATCCGCTAGTAATTAAAAACAACGTATTTATTGTTCCGTAAGTTGTATTTAAAAGCAATCTAGAATTATGAAATATTTCTGGTTCATCTTTACTGTAAGCTGCCATGGCAATTAATGCCATACCAAAAGTAATCAGTTCTAAAAAAATGACAATCCACATTAAAATTCCGCCTGGCGGATAATAAATGCTTTTAACAGTGTTGGTTTTCATTTTTAATTGTGCTTTATTTTTTCGTAGAGTTGTACTAATGATTTTAATAATTCTACTGGCGTTGTTAAAATTTGATAATGATTTTGACCAAACATTTGTGGTAAATAATATTTTGCTTGCGCTTCTATTGCCAAAGCGTACGAATTAATGTTTCGCTCGTTTAATTCACGTAACGCTTGCTTTACGTCGTTAACACCGTATTTTCCTTCATATTTATCGTAATCATTTGGTTTTCCATCAGAAATTAAAATCACCCATTTATTTTTGGTATTTCTTTTATCTAACAATGCTCCCGAATGCCTTAAAGCAGCGCCAATTCTTGTATAACCACTTGGTTCTACAGCGCCAATTTTGAATTTTGCGTTGTTCCAATTTTCATCAAAATCTTTAACGGTAATATATGTTGAATGATTTCTGGTTTTAGAATAAAAGCAATCGATAGAAAAATCGATATTATATTCGTCTAAAATTTCTCCAAAAAGAATCGAAACTTGTTTTTCAACATCAATTACTCTGTTGCCGTTTGCGTAACCATCACTAGATAAACTAACATCTAACAATAGTAAAATTGAAATGTCTTTTTCTTTTTTTTGTTTTGATAAATAGATTTTTTCTGTTGGTGTTTGTCTTGATTTTACATCTACAAACAAATCAGTTAACGCATCTAAATCAAACTCTTCACCTTGCGTTTGTCTTCGTTGCTGTTGATATTTATTATTAACGCTACTCAACATTTTTCGCAAACCAATTAAGGTAGAATTGTTTTCTGAAATCGTTTTTTTATAATAAGGAACATCTGTTTTTAAAATGGATTTTGGATACACTTTACAAAAATTTTCTTTGTAATTTCTCTTTGTATAATCCCACTCATCATATTTTAAATGATATCCTTTTTCGTCTACTTCTGCACTTTCAGAAACCGTTGTATTTTCGATAAAATCTGCTTGATACACAGAATGCGCAGTATCATCTACACGAACTGTATACTTCATATTGATGTCTTCTAATGCATTAGAGTGCTCGTCCAATTCATCTTCGCCATCAAAATCTTTAAAATTACCGCCAAATTCTTCAGCCGTTTCTACTTTTTCAAATTGATGTTGCAGCACAGCATCGTCTTGTTGTTTTTGATCTATTTGTACAGAAATAATTTCTTCTACAGCATTTGCCTTTAAAATGGTTTCAATCTTTTCTTCTTGTGCTTTTTTTACTTTATCTGTAAAGTTTTCTAGCTTTTTATTGGATGCTTCTTCAGGATTATTTCGCATCCATTTTCCGTAAATAAAGCTATAGTCTGTAGGTGATTTAGTGGTTTCTTTTGATTTAAAAAGCGGAATAAAATTATTATAATATTTTTCTGTAATTGGGAATTGCTCAAAAAGTTCTGCTAAAATTTCTGACGAAGTTTCTACTGCTTTTACTTGCGACTCTAAAAGCTCATGTTCTTGATTATCGTTCCAGTTTAAATCTTTATTTTTTTGAATTGATAAGTACAAAACTCTGAATAAATAGAATGAAATATTATGCTCTATCGATTTAAAAAAATCGATTTGTTTTGGTAAAAAGAAGTTATCATTCTTATAACCACCTTCGCGTTCTGCAACATAAATTTCTATCGATTTTCCAGTAACAGCTCTAGCAAACAACGTTAAACGAGGTTTTAATTCCTCTAGTTTTGCTGCATGTAAATTGCTACTTTCTTTTCTCTTTTTTCTTCGCTTAAAGTAATTCGCGAATTTTGTGAAAAGATATTCGTCTGGTTCAAACTCAAACATATTAAATCATTAAATCACACAAATCATTTAAAGCAGCAACAACTTCAACATCATCTGTTAAAGGTTCTACAACTGCAACATGAACAGCCAATCTTTTTGGCAAACCAGAAACTATTAATTTTGCGGCATCCACCAATAATCTGGTAGAAACCGTTTCTGTTAAACCAAGTTCGGTTAAGTTTCTAATTTTTGTAGCTATTTGTACTAATTTTTTAGCATTCGAAGCAGGAATTACTGTTTCCTTTATTAGGATTTCAGTTTCACTTTTTTCATTTGGATATGCAAAAGAAACAGCTACAAAACGTTGTCTTGTTGATGGTTTTAATTCTTTAAATCCTTTTTGATAACCAGGATTAAAAGAGGCAACCAACATAAAATCTTGATGTGCTTTTACAGTAATTCCCAACTTATCAATAAACAATTCTCTTCTATGATCTGTTAATGAGTGAATCGCAACAATTACGTCTGGTCTTGCTTCTGCAATTTCATCTAAGTACAAAATTGCACCAGATTTTACGGCTAAAGTTAAAGGACCATCTAACCAAACAGTTTCAGCGCCTTTTATAATATATCTACCAATTAAATCTGTTGATGATGTTTCTTCATGGCAACTTACCGTTATCAATTCTTTGTCTAATTGATGTGCCATAAACTCAATAAATCTAGATTTACCAGTTCCTGTTGGACCTTTTAATAAAATAGGAAGTTTCTGTTTGTAAGAATGTTCAAAAACTTCAATTTCTTTTCCTACAGATTTATAATAAGGAGCTTTTGCTACCTCATTAATTTTACTTTCTAATTGAATTGTTTCTGTATTCATAGCTTTTATTTATTGGCAGTTTCTAAAATTTTCTCAATGGTTTCTTTGTTATCAACACCTAAACCTTCTTGTTGATGCACCAATTCTCCCATTGGGTTAAAAACGCTTATAATATTTGAGTGCGAAAAATCTAATGGTGATATTTCTTTATATTTTACCGCTAAAACATTTGCAAATTCTCTAACTCCGCTTTCTGTTCCTTGTAAAAAAGTATAATTATCTGAATCCATATAATTTTCTTTAGCAAACTCTTTTAAACGAGTTGGCGTATCATTTTCTGGATCTATACTTACAAAAACATAGTGTACTTTATTTTCTAGCTTTTTTGGAACTTCTTTGGCTATATTTCTCATATCAGCAACCAATCTCGGACAAGCTGCTTTACAAGTTGTATAAACCATAACCATTACTAAAGTTTTACCTCTTAGCTCTTTTAATTCAATGCTTTTATCGTTTTGAGTGTTCCATTTAGTCGTTAAATTAAAAATAGAGTTTTCAGAAATTTCTGTACTGTTAGCCAATACTTTTTTTGAGGATGCAATTGGTTTTAAATCCATTTTACAAACCGGACAACTTCCTTCTTTGTGATAGATTTTTTCACCTTCACATTTCATTGGACATTGGTAGGCAATCTGATCTTCTTTTTTACTTGCTGTTTCTTTACAAGAACTAAAAGAAACAACAGTTAAAAGTGCTATTATTAAATATTTAGTTAATTTCATTTTGGTTGATTTTACTATCTTTTACACATCTAAAACCTAAGTTTTTCATCGTGTATTTTGCTTTTAAACTTCCTCTAATTGCGTAGCGCATAAATGCTGCATAATTCATTAAATCTGTTGCATTCACAGCAGCGCTTCCGCAAAATAAATTGCTATCATTATCAACATCTTTTCTAGACTCTCCTGACACTAATACCGAATTAAAATCTGATGTCCATTCCCAAACTAAACCATGTAAATCATAAACTCTCCAATAATTTTTAAAGGTAGATCCAATTACATTATTAAATGT
>CAXICE010000115.1:0-5748 GCA_964022045.1 uncultured Polaribacter sp.
TAAAAGAAAAATTTTTAGAAGAAGAAAAAATTGTTGATTTGGTTGTTGGACCAGATGCATACAGAGATTTACCAAATTTATTAGAAGAAATTGATGCTGGGCGTGATGCTGTAAACGTAATTTTATCAAAAGATGAAACTTACGGTGATGTTTCTCCAGTTCGCTTAAACAACAACGGAGTTTCGGCTTTTGTGTCGATAACACGTGGTTGTGATAACATGTGTACTTTCTGTGTAGTTCCGTTTACTCGTGGACGTGAAAGAAGTCGTGATCCGCAAAGTATTTTAGAAGAAATTCAATCGATGATTGATAAAAACTACAAAGAAATTACATTGCTTGGACAAAACGTAGATTCATATTTGTGGTATGGTGGCGGATTGAAAAAGGATTTCAAGAAAGCATCAGAAATGGCGCAAGCTACAGCTGTAGATTTTGCTCAATTGCTTGATATGGCGGCTACTCGTTTTCCAAAAACACGTTTTCGTTTTTCTACTTCTAACCCGCAAGACATGAGCTTAGATGTAATTCATGTAATAGCAAAACATAGAAATGTATGTAAATATGTGCATTTACCTGTACAAAGTGGAAGTACAAAAATACTAAAAGCGATGAACAGACAACATACTCGTGAAGAATACATTGAGTTGGTTGATAATATTTTGAAGATTGTTCCAGAAATGTCTTTATCACAAGATATGATTATCGGGTTTTGTGGAGAAACAGAAGAAGATCATCAAGATACATTAAGCTTAATGAAATATGTAAAATACGATTACGGTTACATGTTTGCATATTCTGAAAGACCAGGAACTTTAGCCGCTAAAAAAATGGAAGATGATGTTCCGGAAGATGTTAAAAAAAGAAGATTAGCAGAAGTAATTGCATTACAAAGAGAACATAGTTTATACAGAACAAAGCAGCATTTAGGAAAAATTGAAGAGTTTTTAATTGAAGGCGAATCAAAGAAATCTGATTTACATTGGAAAGCTAGAAACACACAAAATATGGTGATTGTTTTTCCGAAAGAACACTATAAAGTTGGTGATTTTGTGGATGTAAAAGTAGAAGATTGTACCTCTGCAACTTTAATTGGAACTGCAGTTGATTATTCTGAAAACAACTAAAACTAGTAAAAAAAGTTACAAAGTAAAAAGTTTTAAAAGTTAAGAAAACAACTTTACAACTTTATGAACTTTTAACTTTAAAAACTATAAAAAATGGAAAACTTACAAGTAATAAAACAACGTTTCGGAATTATCGGAAACGACATTCAACTAAACAGAGCTTTAGAGAAAGCTGTGCGTGTTGCACCAACAGATATCTCTGTATTGGTAACTGGTGAAAGCGGAGTTGGAAAAGAAAGTATTCCGAAAATCATACATCAATTATCACATAGAAAACACGCAAAATATATTGCTGTAAACTGTGGTGCAATTCCAGAAGGAACTATTGATAGCGAATTATTTGGTCACGAAAAAGGTGCATTTACTGGGGCTTCTGCAACCAGAAAAGGGTATTTTGAAGTTGCTGATGGCGGAACTATTTTTTTAGATGAAGTTGGCGAATTACCATTAACTACACAAGTGCGTTTATTACGTGTTTTAGAAAATGGTGAGTTTATAAAAGTTGGTTCATCGCAAGTACAAAAGACAAATGTTAGAATTGTTGCTGCAACCAATTTACAAATGGCAAATGCCATCCAAAAAGGAAAATTTAGAGAAGATTTATATTATAGATTAAGCACGATTGAAATTTCACTTCCACCATTAAGAGAACGAAAAGAAGATATTCATTTATTATTTCGAAAATTTGCTGCAGATTTTGCTCAAAAATACGGAATGCCAACAATTAGATTAGAAGATAATGCTGTTAATTTATTAGTAAATTATCGTTTTCCAGGAAACATTAGACAGTTAAGAAATATTGCTGAACAAGTCTCTGTTGTGGAAGAAAACAGATTGATTTCAGGTGAAAAAATAATACAATATTTACCAAATAATCAAGGAAATCTTCCTGCAGTTATTGGAGGGTCATCAAATTCAAATTCTGATTTTGCAAACGAAAGAGATATCATGTATAAAATCTTATTTGACATGCGTAATGATATCAACGACTTAAAAAAGTTGACTTTAGATATTTTAAAAAGTGATGACATTGATGATTTACAAGAAGAAAATCATCAATTATTAGAAAAAATATATAAAGAACAACGTTCAAATACAGGTAACGTAGAAGTGGTTCAAATTCCACAAACGAGTTCACCTGAAAACCAAAACACATACGACTATATTGAAACTATTGAAGAAGACGAGTCGTTATCACTTCAAGACAAAGAAGTTGAAATGATTAAAAAATCATTAGAAAAAAACAACAACAAACGTAAATTAGCCGCTAAAGAACTAGGAATTTCTGAACGCACATTATATAGAAAAATTAAACAATACGATTTGTAAAACATTCTTTTGTTTATATTTGAAATCCTTATGAAAAAACTATTTTACATTACTGTTTTCTTTTTTAGTTCATTACTAGTAATTTCTTGTGGTGTATATTCATTTACTGGTGGAGATACTGGTAAAGCAAAAACTTTACAAATAGATTTTTTTAGAAATAATGCACCGTTAATTGAACCTTCTTTAAGTCAAAAATTTACCCAAGATTTTAGAGATTTATTTTTAAGACAAACTAATTTAGAATTAGTGAATACAAGTGGAGACTTGCGTTTTGAAGGAGAGATTACAGGATATAGAATTGCGCCAATGAGTGCAACTGCTCAACAAACAGCAGCGCAAAACAGATTAACAATTACCGTTAATGTTAGGTATTACAATAAATTTATCGAGAAAGATAACTTTGAAAAACCTTTTTCATTTTATTATGATTATCCAGCAAATTCTCAATTAACTGGCGGTACTTTAGAAACAGCATTCAAAGAAATTATTGAGAGAATAACGCAAGATATTTTTAATGCTTCAGTGGCTAAATGGTAAACAACATGAACACAAATAGCTTTACCGACATCTTAAAAAACCCAAAGAAGATTACTTCTGAAAATACTGATGCCATAAAAACGATTGTTGATGAATATCCGTTTTTTCAAGCAGCAAGAGCCGTCTATTTAAAAGGATTAAAAAACAACGAAAGCTTTAAATACAATTCAGAATTAAAAACAACCGCAGCTTACACAGTTGATAGAGCCGTTTTGTTTGACTTTATAACTTCATCAGAATTTGTAGAAGAAATTACTTTAGAACCAAAAGAAGTGCATCAACAAATAACTGAGAAAATAATTTCAGAAGAACCTGTTGAGATAAAAGAAGAATTAGAAATTGGGAAACCTTTATCGTTTTCTAAAAAAGAAACGCATTCTTTTAACGAATGGCTACAATTAGGTTCGCAGAAAAAAATTATAAGAACTGATAAAAAAGAAATAGATAAAACCTCTATTATTGATAATTTCATCAAGCAAAATCCTAAAATTTCTAAAGTATCAAAAACTGAAGATAAAAAAGAAGTTCTCATAAACGAAAAACAAGATTCTTACTTAATGACAGAAACCTTAGCAAAAGTTTATTTAGAGCAAAACAAATACGAAAATGCAATTAAAGCTTATGAAATATTAAGTTTGAAATATCCAGAAAAAAGTGGTTTCTTTGCAGACCAAATTAAAAGAATTAGAATTTTACAAAAAAAATAAATCATGAGTACATATACAATCATTTTAATTTTGATATTAATTGTTGCAATTGCATTAATATTAATCGTTATGGTACAAAATCCAAAAGGCGGAGGATTATCTTCTTCATTTGGTGGCGGTGGTGCACAATCTATGGGTGGTGTTCAAAACACAAATAACTTTTTAGATCGTTCTACTTGGACGTTGGCAATTTCTATGTTTGCTTTAATTTTATTAGCAAATTTTGCAATTCCAAGAGCTACAAACACAAACCCACAATTGGAGAACACATTAGAAAATGTAAATACAACAACTCCAACAAACACTACTGTTCCTGCAACAACAAATGATAGCCTTAACTAATTAAGTGTTTAAAAAATTATAGAAATGCCAACGTAAATGACACGTTGGCATTTTTTTATACATAAAATTCACTTTCAAAACAAGAATTAGAAAGATTGGCAGTTTTTTTTAACTGGCATAATTTCTGACAATAATCTAAACGTAAAAAATATATTCATTAATCAAAATTTATAAAATGGGATTAAACATTAAACCTTTAGCAGATAGAGTTCTTGTAGAACCTGCTGCCGCTGAAACAACAACAGCATCTGGACTTATTATTCCTGATAACGCAAAAGAAAAACCACAAAAAGGAACTATCGTTGCTACAGGAACTGGAACAAAAGATGAACCTTTAACTGTAAAAGTTGGCGATACTGTTTTATACGGAAAATACGCTGGAACAGAATTAAAATTTGAAGGCTCTGATTATTTAATGATGAGAGAATCAGATATTTTAGCGATCATATAAGTATTCAGTTTACAGTTGCAGTACTCAATCGCAACAATTAAACTGATAAACATTTAAACGAATAAAAATTAAAGAAAATGGCAAAAGACATAAAATTTGATATAGAAGCTCGCGACGGATTAAAACGTGGCGTTGATGCATTAGCAAATGCAGTAAAAGTAACTTTAGGTCCAAAAGGACGTAACGTAATTATTTCTAAAGCATTCGGCGCTCCAACTGTTACTAAAGATGGAGTTTCTGTTGCTAAGGAAGTTGAGCTAGAAGACGAATTAGAAAACATGGGAGCACAAATGGTAAAAGAAGTTGCTTCTAAAACTAACGATTTAGCTGGTGATGGTACAACGACTGCTACAGTTTTAGCACAAGCAATTGTTAAAGAAGGATTGAAAAATGTTGCTGCTGGTGCAAATCCAATGGATTTAAAACGCGGAATTGACAAAGCGGTAACTTCTATTGTTACAGACTTAGACAAACAATCTCAAAAAGTTGGAAATTCATCAGAAAAAATAAAACAAGTTGCTGCAATTTCTGCAAATAACGATAACACAATTGGAGATTTAATTGCGACAGCTTTCGGTAAAGTCGGAAAAGAAGGAGTTATTACTGTTGAAGAAGCAAAAGGAATGGATACCTATGTTGATGTTGTTGAAGGAATGCAGTTTGACCGCGGATATTTATCTCCATATTTTGTTACCGACGCAGATAAAATGATTGCAGATTTAGAAAATCCATACATTTTATTATTCGATAAGAAAATTTCTAACTTACAAGAAATTCTTCCAATTTTAGAACCAGTTTCTCAATCTGGAAGACCTTTATTAATTATTGCTGAAGATGTAGATGGACAAGCGTTAGCTACTTTAGTTGTGAATAAATTAAGAGGTGGTTTAAAAATTGCTGCTGTAAAAGCTCCAGGTTTTGGAGACAGAAGAAAAGCAATGTTAGAAGACATCGCTATTTTAACTGGCGGAACAGTAATTTCTGAAGAAAGAGGATTCTCTTTAGAAAATGCAACCTTAGACTTATTAGGAACTGCAGAAGGAATTACAATTGACAAAGACAACACAACCATTGTAAATGGTTCTGGTGATGCAGCTCAAATTAAAGCTAGAGTAAATCAAATTAAAGCGCAAATTGAAACAACAACTTCTGATTACGACAAAGAAAAACTACAAGAACGTTTAGCTAAATTAGCTGGTGGAGTTGCTGTTTTATATGTTGGTGCTGCTTCTGAAGTAGAAATGAAAGAAAAGAAAGA
>CAXICE010000116.1:0-5684 GCA_964022045.1 uncultured Polaribacter sp.
TTTCCATGTAAATCCCAACTTCTAAAAAACGGAGACCAATCAATAAACGCTTCTAATTTTTTAATATCAAAATCTTGAATTTCTTGAATTCCGAGTTGAGTTGGTTTTGTTATTTTTGAAGTTTTCCAATCGATTTTATACTTACGTTTTCGAGCTTCTTCAATAGAAATATATTCTTTCGATTTAGAACGATTTAAGAACTTTTCTCTAAATTGATTGTACTCTTCTCTAATCTGTTTTTTATAAATTCTATTATCCTTTTTTAATAAATCACCAACTACAGTTACCGCTCTAGAAGCATCATTTACATGCACAACCGTTTCAGAATAATTTGGCGCAATTTTTACAGAAGTATGTGCTTTTGAAGTTGTTGCGCCACCAATTAACAACGGAACAGAGAAATCATTCTTCTCCATTTCTTTAGACAAATAGACCATTTCATCTAGCGATGGCGTTATCAATCCGCTTAAACCAATCACATCTACTTGCTCTTTTTTTGCAATTTCAATAATTTTTTCTGGCGGAACCATAACGCCTAAATCTACAATTTCGTAATTGTTACATCCTAAAACTACAGACACAATATTTTTACCAATATCATGCACATCTCCTTTTACAGTTGCCATTAATATTTTACCCGCAAACTCTTGTTTTCCATCTTTTTCTGCCTCAATAAAAGGTTGTAAATAAGCAACTGCTTTTTTCATTACTCTTGCAGATTTTACAACTTGCGGCAAAAACATTTTTCCGCTTCCAAATAAATCTCCAACTACATTCATTCCAATCATTAAATGACCTTCAATCACTTCAATTGGTTTTGAAGATTCTTCTCTTGCTTCTTCAACATCTTCAATAATAAAAGCATCAATTCCTTTTACTAAACTGTGTGTAATTCGGTCTTGCAATGATTTTGTTCTCCATTCTAAAACTTTAGTTTCGTCTTGTTTTTTAGTTCCTTTTACAGTTTCTGCAAAATCTAATAAACGTTCTGTGGCATCATCATTTCTATCAAATAAAACATTTTCTACATGCTGCAATAAATCTTTCGGAATTTCATCATAAACTTCTAACATAGTTGGATTTACAATTCCTAAATTCATTCCGTTTTTTATCGCATGAAATAGAAATGCAGAATTTATGGCTTCTCTTACAGTATTATTTCCTCTAAACGAAAATGAAACATTACTTACGCCACCAGAAACATTTGCATTTGGTAAGTTTTCTCGAATCCATTTTGATGCATTAAAAAAATCTACCGCGTTTTTTCTGTGTTCTTCCATTCCTGTGGCAACAGGAAAAATATTTGGATCGAAAATGATATCTTGAGACGAAAAGTGAACAACATTTACTAAAATATCGTACGAGCGTTTACAAATATCAATTCTTCTTTGATACGTATCTGCTTGACCTTCTTCATCAAAAGCCATCACAATTACAGCCGCTCCATAACGTTTTACTAATTTTGCTTGTCTAATAAATTCTGCTTCTCCTTCTTTTAAACTGATAGAATTTACCACAGATTTTCCTTGAACAACTTGCAAACCCGCTTCAATGATTTCCCATTTAGAACTATCAATCATAATCGGAATTCGCGAAATATCGGGTTCAGATGCAATCAAATTTAAAAATGTTGTCATCGCATATTTGCCATCCAACATTCCTTCATCCATATTTACATCCAAAATTTGCGCACCACCTTCAACTTGATCTCTTGCAACACTTAATGCTTCATCATATTTTTCTTCTTTTATCAAACGTAAAAACTTACGAGAACCGGTTACGTTTGTTCTTTCTCCAACATTGATAAAGTTACTTTCTGGCGTAACAACCAATGGCTCTAAACCTGATAATTTTAAATATTTACTCATCTGCTTCAGTTTTAGTTTTTCTTGGTTGATATTTCTCTGCAACTTCTGCAATTGCTTTAATATGAGACGGACTTGTGCCGCAACAACCGCCAATAATATTTATCAAATTATCTTTTAAATAATTTTCGATATAAGATTGCATTTCCTTCGGAGTTTCGTCATATTCTCCAAAAGCATTTGGCAAACCAGCATTTGGATGTGCAGATGTATAAAAGTTTGTTTCTCTTGATAATCTTTGCAAATACGGCTGTAATTGTTCAGCGCCAAGTGCACAATTAAACCCGATTGACAATAACGGAATGTGAGAAACAGATGTTAAAAAAGCTTCTACAGTTTGCCCAGAAAGTGTTCTTCCAGAAGCATCAGTAATGGTTCCAGAAACCATAATCGGAATGTCAATATTGCGTTCTTCTTTTACTTCATCAATAGCAAATAATGCTGCTTTTGCATTTAAAGTATCAAAAATAGTTTCCACTAATAAAATATCAACACCGCCATCTAATAACGCTTCTACTTGTTCTTTGTAAGCAACTCTCAATTCATTAAAAGTTACTGCTCTATATTCTGGTTTATTTACATCTGGCGATAAACTTGCCGTTCTATTTGTTGGCCCAATCGAACCAGCTACAAATCTTGGTTTCTCAGGATTTTGGTTCGTAAAATCTAATGCAACTTCTTTGGCAATTTTTGCTGATTGATAGTTCAATTCGTACACCAAATCCCCCATATTATAATCTGCCATCGCAATAGAAGTTCCAGAAAAAGTATTAGTTTCTATAATATCTGCACCAGCTTCAAAATATTTTGCATGAATTGTTTTAATTGCTTCTGGTTGTGTGATAGAAAGCAAATCATTATTTCCTTGTAATGGCGATGGATAATCTTTAAAACGTTCTCCTCTAAAATCTTCTTCCGAGAATTTATATTCTTGAAGCATTGTTCCCATTGCACCATCTAGCACCAAAATTCTTTTTTGTATTTCATTGTAAATATCAGGCATTTTCTAAAGCTTGTTTTAAATCATTTATAATATCATTTACATGTTCTAATCCTACTGAAACGCGAACCAAACCATCAGTAATTCCGACTTCTAATCGATCTTCTAAAGACAATTTACTGTGCGTTGTACTTGCCGGATGCGTAACAATTGTCCTTGTATCTCCTAAGTTTGCAGACAATGAGCACATTTTAATTGTGTTTAAAAAGGCGCTACCACTTTCAACTCCTCCTTTGATTTCAAAAGCGATAATATTTCCGCCCAATTTCATTTGACTTTTTGCAGTTTTATACTGCGGATGCGATTTTAAAAAAGGATATTTCACCAAATTTACCTGCGGATGCGTTTCTAAAAACTCCGCTACTTTTAATGCATTTTCGCAATGTTTTTCAACACGAACTGCCAATGTTTCTAAACTTTTTGACAATACCCAAGCATTAAATGGTGACATTGCCGGTCCAGTATTTCTTGAAAACAAATAAATTTCTCTTATTAAGTCTGATTTCCCAACTGCTACTCCGCCCAAAACTCTACCTTGTCCGTCAATTAATTTTGTTGCGGAATGAATGACAATATCAGCTCCAAAATCAATTGGATTTTGCAAATATGGCGTCGCAAAACAATTATCTATAACCAGCAATAAATTGTGTTTTTTTGCAATTTTTCCTAGCAATTCTAAATCCAAAATACCTACTGCAGGATTTGTAGGTGTTTCTGCATATAATATTTTTGTATTCGGTTGAATTAAACTTTCAATCAACTCAACTTCATTTACTTTAAAATAGGAAGTTTTAATATTCCATTTTGGTAGATATTTGGTAAATAAAGTATGCGTTGAACCAAAAACAGACCTGCAAGAAACCACATGATCTCCAGCATTTAGCAAAGCGCCAAAAGTTGAAAAAACAGCTGCCATTCCTGTTGCAAATGCATAACCAGATTCAGCTTTTTCCATCGCAACAATTTTATTTACAAATTCTGTTGTATTTGGGTTTGAAAATCGGCTATATAAATTCTTTTCTTTTTCTTCTGCAAAAGAAGCTCGCATGTCTTCTGCATCATCAAAAACAAAACTAGAAGTTAAATACAGCGGTGTTGAATGCTCAGAAAATTGTGTTCTTTCTGTTTGATTTCTTATTGCTAAAGTTTCAAAATTATTTTTCATTTTTTAGATTTTTAGACCGCTTTCGCTGTTAGAAATAAGACCAAAGAATCAAACTCTTTTTTCTCTTCTCTCTTTTCTCTTTTTTAATTATTGTTTTTTGCTAATCGTAAAACATCGCCAAAAACACCACGAGCTGTAACTTTTGCTCCTGCTCCAGCTCCTTGAATTATTATTGGTTGTTCTCCGTAAGATTCTGTATAGATTTCAAAAAAGGCATCAGACCCTTTTAAAGAACCTAATGGAGAATTTGACGGAACAGAAATTAATTTTACTTTTAAATCTCCTTTTTTCTGAAATAAATCACCAGATAAATCACCGATATATCTCAAAACATGATTTTCTTTTTGAGCGTCTTTTATTTTTTGAAAAACAGCATTTAATTTTTCTAGATTTGATAAAAACTCCTCTGAAGAAATGTTTCTAAATTCCTCAGGAATTAAGTTTTCTACAGAGATATCTTCAAATTCATTTTCTAAATCGAGTTCTCTGGCTAGAATCAATAATTTTCTTGCAACATCATTTCCACACAAATCTTCTCTTGGATCGGGTTCTGTAAATCCGTTATCAATCGCCTCTTGTAAAACAGTTGAAAATGATACATTTTCTGAAGAAAACTTATTAAACAAATAACTTAACGAACCTGAAAAAACACCTCTAATCTTTGTTATATTTTCTCCTGATTCATGCAATAAACGAATCGTATCAATTAAAGGTAAACCTGCACCAACATTCGTTTCGTACAAATACTCTTTTTTGTTTTTTGCTAATTCTTCTCGCAGTTCTTTATAAAAATCGAACGAAATTGTGTTGGCAATTTTATTAGATGAAACCAAATCAAATCCTGCTTGCACTAACGGAATGTAATTGTTTACAAAATCTACATTTGCAGTATTATCAACCGCTATTAAATTCTCTAAATGATGCTCTTTTGCATAATTAATTACAGTAGAAATATCTAAATTCTCTATTCCTTTTTCTAATAACTCATTTTCCCAATTCTCTGAAATTCCGTTTTTATTTAGCGACACTTTTGTTGAATTAGCAACTGCAAAAATGTTGAAATCAATTTCGCGTCTTTCCAATACAGATTTTGCGCTTTCTAACACTTGATTTATAAAAGTCCCACCAACTAATCCTTTTCCAAAAACAGCAATATTTACTTTTTTTGAAGCACCAAAAACTTGTCCGTGAATTACATTTACGGCTTTATGTAATTCATCTTTTTTTATCACCAAACTCACGTTTTTACCAGTAATTGTATTGTTAAATAACAGCGGTACAATTTGGTTTTTAATCAATGCGTTATACGGATGATGAAACTCGCTTAAATCTTGTCCGACAATAGAAATCACAGCGACATCTTCAGCTACAGAAATTCGATTGACATCTTTTGTGTAAAAGTCATTTTCGAATTCTTTTTCAAGTGCCAAAATTGCTTCTGTTGCGTTTTCTTTTTCGATTACCAAACCAATTCCTCTTTCTGAGGAACCTTGAGAAATAATACTTACGCTAATATTTTTATCACTTAAAGATTTAAAGATTCTTGCATCAACACCAGCTTTACCTAACAAACCTCTTCCTTCAAAATTTAATAAAGCAACATTGTCTAAAACCGAAATCGATTTGATTCCCTTTACAGTAGATTTTGAAGTAA
>CAXICE010000117.1:0-5614 GCA_964022045.1 uncultured Polaribacter sp.
CAAAAATAATAGTCTAAGTGTTGAAATATACCAGAGAAAAATATAACTGGTTGTCAAATTTTCTAAAACGACAATAAAATGAAAACAAAACACTTAGTAATTGCATTATTATTTTTTATAGGAGTTACAACTGTACAAGCGCAAAGAGGTAATCGTCCGGATGCAAAAACACAAGCAAAAAATTCTGCAGATACTTGGAAAAAAGAATTTGGTTTGTCTGATGATCAACACAAAAAAGTTTATGATATTTTAGTTACTTCAAGAGAAGGTATGAGAAAGAAATTTCAGGATCTAAGAGATAGCGGTGGAGGAAGAGACGAAATGATGAGTTTATTCACAAAAACGCAAGATGAAACAGACAAAAAATTAAAAGGAGTTTTTACAAAAGCACAATGGCCTAAGTATTTACAGTGGAAAAAAGACAATCCGCAAAGAAGAGGTCGAAGAAGAAACTAATTCTAAAAAAAATAAAAACCAACTTATTAATAAGTTGGTTTTTTATTGATATTTTACTTTTCTAAGCACTCGCATTGCTTCTTTGTACTTAATATATGTCGTTTTATTTGCAATATTTTTAATGTATTCTTTTGCCTTTCGCAACTGATTTGGCGCATCTAGATATCCGTGTAAAAAGCAAATTAAATAATTGGTTGGTAATCTTAAAACATCTTCGTGCTCAAGAACAGAAAGTGCTTTTTTAGCAATAATTTTTTTTACAATTGCATTGTTGTTTTCATAAATATGTTTGATGATTTTTGCATCAAAAGCAGGTGGCTTAAACAATAATTCGTTCACAATATCGTGCTTTCCATTGTCTTTAAAATGAATGATGGTTTTCTCTAACGGATAATGAATTTCTTCTTTATCAATGCCTAATAAAATATATTCTGTTATGATAAATGAGTGCGAATTGTAACTAATTTGTACTTCGTCTAAAGCAGAAAAAAACAATCTAACTTGTTCGTTTATCAATTCGATATCTACACGCGAAAAAAATTCTTCACCATTTATAATCGACTTTTTTCCTGCCCAACACAACACAAATTGTTCGTTAAAAACTTTGTATTGCGGATTGTATTCTTTTTTATGATTATTGATAAAATCGAAAACACCATTCAACGTTAATTCGATATTGCTACTCGCATTTTTCTCAATCGCTTCAACAATTTCTTGATTGGTGTTTTTAAGAATAAAATTCCCTTTTGATGGCATTGAATTACTTCCGCGTCTAAAAAAAACAGTACCTTGTTTATATTTCCAAGAATTTTTAGAAAGCGATGTAATATGATTATTCGGAGAAATGGTAACCAAACCAATTACTTTATGACGTGGCAACGTTGGAAAAGGAACGTTTTCGTATTGTATTTTTGGCGGATTTGTTAAATACGCATTTGCCAAGTTTTGTATTTTACTATCATCAAAAAAATCGACACCAATTATTTTGTTTTCTTCATCTTCTATTCCAATTACAATGTAAGAATTGTTTGTTGGATTTGAGTTTGACAACGCACAAACGTGTTTTATAAATTTTGCTTTTCCTTCTTTATTATGGAGCGATAATTTTTGCTTTTTATCATAAAAACTATTCTCATCGTTATGAGAAAGTAAGTTTTTAATCAAAAGGCGTTTGTTAATCATTTTAGTTTTTATTCATTATTGTTGCACTTGCTTGTGCTGTTGGATACACAACCAAATCTTCAATATTTACATGATATGGTCTTGTAACAACAAAATAAATAATGTCTGCAATATCTTCTGCTTGCAATGCATTATATCCAGCATAAACCGTTTTTGCTTTTTCTGTATCGCCTTTAAAACGCACATCAGAAAATTCAGTTTCTACAGCGCCAGGATGAATTGCAGAAACACGAATGTTGTGTTTGTTTAAATCAATTCGCATTGCTTTGTTTAACGCATTTACAGCGTGTTTAGAAGCACAATATACATTTCCGTTTGGATACACTTCTTTTCCTGCTATGGAACCAATATTAACGATAAAACCGCTGTTCTTTTCTGTCATTTTTGGAATGATAGCTTTAGAAACATATAACAAGCCTTTTACATTGATATCTAACATTGCGTCCCAATCATCAATATCGCCATCTTGAATTGTACTTAATCCATGTGCATTACCTGCATTATTGATTAAAATATCGATGTCGCTAAAGTTTTCTGGTAAAGAATTTATTGCTGAGAATACTTCATCTTTATTACTTACATCAAATTGTAATGTAATCACATCTGTAATTGTTCCTAATGTTTTTTGAAGTTCTTCTAAACGTTCTTTTCTTCTTCCACAAAGAATTAATCTAATTTGATTTTTAGCAAACAGTTCTGCTGTTGCTTTTCCAATTCCAGAAGTTGCGCCGGTAATAAATGCAGTTAAGCTCATTGAGTTTTTTTGTTAAAGATACTTGAGTTGATTTACAAATCAAAACTAATAAGCATGAAAAAACCGCTCTACCTCTAGAGCGGTTTACTTTAGTTGGTTGCTTCCAACCAACTAAAAATCAACTAACCAAACTTTATTTTAAATATTTTCTAACTTTCGTTTCTCTTTGTATTTTAGTTCGTTTTCTACCACTATTCCTTACACTTGGTTTTGCTTTTCCTCCTTTTAAGTACTGAATAAAACCTCTTCCGCTAAATTTATATGTTGTTTCTGAACTTATATGGTATAAACTTACTGTACTATCATCAATAACGCTTAATTCAAATTCTTCATTGTCTCCGCCATCATAATTAAGTGTTAAAATCTTTAAATCGTCATAATCTTGTACGTCATAAATCTGATAATCACCTACAAAACTCCAATCTATAACATCAATATTTGTGCCAATTATATCTTTTGACGAATAGAATGTTGTGTTATTCTCTGGTGTAAACTGTAAGTAATTTTCTTCATCAAAAGGATTTACTGCACCAGAAATACTTGTGCTTGTTTTTTGCCAAGCAACATATTCTTGTAAAAAATACTCGATGTTCTCGTAAAATAATTTATCATAATCAAAATTATTTCTTTGATAGCCAATTAAATAATAAGAAACATCATTATAATTATCATCAATTCTAATTTCATTTCCAGAAATTACTTCTACATCAAAATCGTAATATCCATCTAAATTATGATCAATTTCTAAAAACCCGTTGTAAGTATCATAATTTCCAACTTTAATTCCTAAGCCGTTTCCTGTAATTCCGATATCTGCAATATTGTTGTTTGCATACAATTCTCCATTAAAAAATGATACTGTAAATGCTTTTGATAAAAACTCAACATCTCCGCTTCCAGTTGTTCTGTGATAATCTACATACCATAAGTCGTAATCTGTAATTACTTCCTCTAATGGCACATCGTAAATAATATCATCTAATGTACAAGAGCTAAAAAATACTCCTGATACAAATACTATTAAAAGTAGTTTTACTGATTTCATAAGCCTAAATTTTATGGTTATAAAAGTGTAATTTCAAATTACGTGCCAAAAAGAAAAGGCAACCAAAATTGGTTGCCTTTTTATATTAAAAAAAGTACTGTTTATGGATAATAAACAGTTTCTGTTTTTTTAACTTTTGATACTTTATAGTAGTAGGTTTTTTTGCCAGAAATATAACTAATAACTGCTTCGTTTGATTCTAGATTAAAAGGAATTGGGTTTGATTTAGAACGAGGCTTTGTATTAATTTTTTCTCCTAAACCTTGTTTTAACTCAGTTCTTATAACTTTTAATTCTCTTCTGTTTGATGTACTTAAATTTGCAACAACATATTTTTTACCATTCCTATTTTCAATACTAACATCAACTACTTTGTTTTGAAAATACACTTTCTTAAAAGTAATGTTAGCATCATTATTAACACCAATAATTAAGTTTGTTCCGCTAACGCCTGGTTGTCCGCCTACCCAATTATGGTAGGTTGCTCCAGAAATATTAAATGGTGCGTTTTCAGTTAATTTCATTGATTTACATTGCGAGAAAGATACCGCAACACATATTAAAAGAAGTAGTTTTATTGATTTCATCTTTTTACTTTTAGGTAATAATTCAATTGTTATGCCAATTTACAAAAAAAAGAGCTTATCAAAATTGATAAGCTCTTTTAAATATTATTGATTTTTTAATAATCCTTCTTAATTGTTTAAAGCTTCAGCTCCACCAACAATTTCTAAAATTTCATTTGTAATTGCTGCCTGACGTGCTTTGTTATATGTTAATAATAACTCGTCACGTAAATCTGTAGCATTATCTGTTGCTTTGTGCATCGCAGTCATACGAGCACCATGTTCTGCAGCAAAACTATCTCTAATAGATTTGTACAATTGTGTTTTTAATGACTTTGGGATTAACTCCAACACAATTTCTTCTTTAGATGGTTCAAAAATGTAATCTAAATTAGTGTTTACATTTTCTCCTTCTACAGGTTTTATTGGTAAGAATTGCTCTACAGTTGCAATTTGAGTTGCAGCATTTTTAAATCTATTGTAAACGATTTCTATTTTATCATAGCTACCATCAACATATAAATCCATTAATTTTTCTGCAATTTCTGCAACATTATCAAATGTTAAATTATCAAATACTTCATTATTGTTTTCAATAACGTTGTATTGTTTTGATAAAATTCCATGTCCTTTTTTACCAATTGTAAGTAAATCTACTGTACAATTATTGTAATTATTTTTAATATTGCTTAGTGTTTCTTTAATTACAGAAGAATTAAATCCACCACACAAACCTCTATTTGAAGTAATTACAACGATTAATGCTTTAGAAACTTCTCTTTGATTAGAATATGCACCACCAGCATCGCTATCTAAAGTAGCGCTTAAACTTTGTAATAATTCGGTTAACTTAGATGAGTACGGACGCATAGCTGTAATTGCATCTTGCGCTTTTTTCAACTTAGCAGCAGATACCATTTTCATGGCACTAGTAATCTGCATGGTAGAACCAATCGATGTTATCCTATTACGTATTTCTTTTAAGTTTGCCATTCTGTTTTATTTGAATGATGATATTCCCACTTTCGTGGGAATAACAACTATTTTGTAAGCTTAATATTTGCTTGAAATCTCTTTTGCAGCAGCTACTAACGTGTTAATTACATCGTCAGTTAATTTACCTGCTTTTATTGTATCTAAAGTATCTCTATGTTTAGCGTTTAAATATGAAATATAATCGCTTTCAAACTCTTTTACTTTATCTACAGGAACAGTACTTAACAAGTTTTTAGAACCTGCATAAATAATTGCTACTTGATCTTCTACTGAATAAGGATCATTTTGAGCTTGCTTTAAAATTTCAACGTTACGTTGTCCTTTAGAAATTACACTCATTGTAGCTGCATCTAAATCAGAACCAAACTTTGCGAAAGCTTCTAACTCACGGAAATGTGCTTGATCTAATTTTAATGTACCAGATACTTTTTTCATTGATTTAATCTGTGCGTTACCACCAACACGAGATACAGAAATACCTACGTTAATTGCTGGACGAACACCAGAGTTAAATAAATCTCCATCTAAGAAAATCTGTCCATCAGTAATCGAAATTACGTTTGTTGGAATATATGCAGAAACATCTCCTGCTTGTGTTTCAATAATTGGTAATGC
>CAXICE010000118.1:0-5607 GCA_964022045.1 uncultured Polaribacter sp.
ACATTAAAATTCATTTTTCCATACGCTTTAATTTTAGCAGCAATCGGATTGATAGAATCTTTAATGACATTGAATTTAATTGACGATTTAACAGAAACACGTGGGAATTCAAACAAAGAATGTGTAGCGCAAGGAAGTGCAAATATCATCACCGGTTTATTTGGTGGAATGGGAGGTTGTGCAATGATTGGACAATCAATTATCAATATAAAAGGTGGAGGAAGAGGAAGACTTTCTGGAATTACAGCGGCAGTTTTCTTATTAATTTTTATCGTATTTGCATCCTCTTATATTGAGCAAGTTCCAATTGCAGCGTTAGTTGGAGTTATGTTTATGGTAGTAATCGGAACCTTTGCTTGGTCTAGTTTTAGAATCTTAAATAAAATACCAAGAACCGATGTTTTTGTGCTGGTTTTGGTTTCTGGATTAACCGTAATTTTTGATTTAGCAATTGCTGTTTTAGCAGGAGTTGTAGTAAGTGCTTTGGTTTTTTCTTGGGAAAATGCAAAACGAATTAGAGCTAGAAAACGCATTAAAGATGATGGAACAAAAATCTACGAAATTTGGGGGCCATTATTCTTTGGAAGCATTTCTGCATTCAACGAAAAGTTTGATGTGAAGAATGATCCAAAAAATGTAGAAATTGATTTTGTAGAAGCTAGAATTAGTGATCATTCTGCAATTGAAGCTATCTTTGCTCTGGTTGAAAAGTATCAAGCAGAAGGAAAATCGATTGTATTAAAACATTTAAGTGAAGATTGTAAAGTGTTATTGTATAAATCAAGTCCAATTTTTACAGGAATTATTGAAGAAGCAATTGACGATCCTCGTTATCATTTAGCAGCAAATCCAGAAGATTTTTCAAAGCCATTATCTGAGTATAAATTTTAATTCAATTTAAAGTTAAATTGGATTATTTGTAAATAATTCGTTTAAAAGATTCTAAAAAGTTATCTTAGCAATATTGCGAAAAACAGCGGTTTTTTCTCATTTTCAATGCAAAAACACTTAAAATTCACTTGGAATCCACAAAAAACGAACAAAAAACCTTAAATTCTTTATCTGAACTTGTTCAGGTTTTAGATGAAGTTGAGAGGAAGAATTACACTACTATTTTAAAATCGATGCAACTGCCAAAAGCTGAATTTGAAAAATTTGCTACTTGGTCAGAAACCTGCTATACACGAAATTGTATTGTAGAAAATGAAAACTTTGAATTGATTCTCATCTGCTGGGAAAAAGGGCAAGTTACTGCAATTCATGATCATGGAGGAGAAGAATGTTGGGTGTATTTTGTAGATGGAAACTTTAAAGAAAATATTTATTCTCAAAAAGAAAATGGAGAATTAACAATAGAGAAAACTACAAATGCCAAACCTGGCGATATTGCGTATATGATAGATTTTATGGGCTTTCATAATCTAGAAAATACATCAAACAAAAGAGCAATGTCTTTGCATTTATATGCAAAACCTATTAAAAACTGTAATGTGTACGATACTGAAAAGAATGAATTTTTTAGTAAGGAAATGACGTATGATAACGTCCAAGAAACACAACAATCAACAACAAAAAAGAATAACAATATATGTCTGAATTAAGTAATGATTTAATCCTGTTTAATGAACTGGTAGAAGTTTTATTAAACGAAGAAGAAAATCATCCAGTTGCAAAACGAATTGATTCAAATGTTTTATACGATGCTATCGATTTGTCTTTAAACAAATCGCCAATGGTAGATGATTCGTTTAAAGAAATATTGAAAGATGTACTTATTTCTACACCAAAAACGGCAACGAATTTATTTTTCAATCAATTATTTGGAGGAAGACAAAGCAAAGCTGTTTTAGGAGATTTGTTGGCTGTTTTACTAAATAACAGCATGTATACGTACAAAGTTGCTGGGCCACAAGTTGGAATTGAACAAGAAATAATTAGACAATCTTGTGATTTAATTGGTTATGGATCGCAAAGTAATGGAACGTTTCCGACTGGCGGATCGATGAGTAATTACATGGCGTTAATTATGGCGCGAGATGCAAAAGACCCAAATTGTAGACAAAACGGAATGACTAAACCTTTAATAATGTACACGTCAAAAGCGTCTCATTATTCGAATGCAAAAAACGCCAGTTTTGCTGGATTGGGAAGAAATAATGTTCGTTATATAAAAGCTGATACAAAAGGGAAAATGATTCCGGCTGAATTGGAAAAACAAATCAAAATAGATATTGAGAATAATTTAGTGCCAACTTTTGTAAATGTTACTGCTGGTACAACAGTTTTAGGAGCTTTTGATCCGATAGATGAAATTGCAACAATCACCCAAAAATATAATATTTGGTTACATATTGATGGTGCTTATTGTGGTTCTGTAATTTTTAGTGATGCAAAAAAACATCTATTAAAAGGAATGGAGAAATCTGATTCTTTTAGTTACAATGCACATAAAATGCTTGGAACGCCAATGACGTGTTCGTTGATTTTAGTGAAAGATAAAAAACATTTGCACGATTCTTTTAGTAATGATGCTGATTATTTATATCAAACAGATGGAGATGATTTTAACTTAGGAAAAACTTCTTTTCAGTGTGGAAGAAGAAACGATGCGTTAAAATTTTGGACATTATGGAAATCAATCGGAACTAATGGTTTAGAGAAAATTGTAAATCAACAATTTGAATTAGCCGATGTTGCAAGAAATTATGTAGAAAATCATCCAGATTACACAACGTATAGTTATGAAGATTCTATTTCTGTGTGTTTCAATTATAAAAATATTGATCCAAAAGTATTGTGTACATTATTGTACGAACATCAAATAACTGTTGTAGGTTTTGGAGATTTTGATGAAGACACTTTTGTGAGATTTGTAACGATAAATGCAACAAATACCAAAGAAGATATCTTAAACTTCTTTAAAGTATTAGAAAATTTTGTTGAAGAAAATCAACATATTTTAGAAACTGCTGTTTGCTAAAAATTATTTTTTATTAAAATATTCTGCAACTGTTTTTGGAACTAAACTAGAAGCGTCACCATTATTTCTAACAATATCTCTAACAATTGAAGAACTGATATATGATGTTTCTGCACTTGTCAACAGGAAAACAGTTTCTATTCCAGATAATTTTCTATTGGTTTGCGCAATGGCTTTTTCAAAATCAAAATCTGCCGGATTACGCAATCCACGTAAAATAAAATCAGCTTCAATAGATTTACAATAATCAACCGTTAAACCAGTATATGTTTCTACAGTGATTTTTTGTTCGGCAAAAAAAGCATTCTGAATAAAACGTTTACGTTCATCAACCGAAAACATATAATTCTTTTTTGCGTTGATTCCGATGGCAATTATAATTTCATCAAACAGCGGTAAACTTCTAGAAATAATATCTAAATGACCTAAAGTTATTGGATCAAAAGATCCTGGGAAAACTGCTTTTTTCATATTTTAAATTTTGAGACAGGATTTAAAGAATCAAGAGACAAGATGTTTTAACCAAGTGAAACTATAAATGCTGATATTTTTCTTTGTACTGTGTTAATTTTTGTTTCTAAATCTAAGAATTTTTCTTTTGATATATATGATAAATTATAACAAACTGTTATTTGTGTTTCTAATTCGAATGCTGAGCCTAAACTATGCTCAAGAAAATTGATAAAATGCTTTGTTGAACTTTTACTGGTTCCTTCAGCAATGTTAGATGCAATTGAAACTGCACATCTATTCAATTGCGAGCGAAGACCAAATTTTTCGAAATCTGGAAGATGAGAAGTTACTTTATAAACTTCATTAATTAAAAGCATGCTTTCATTCCATATTTGTAATTTCTTGAAATTATGTCTTTTCATACAATCTTGTTTCTTGAGTCAAAATGTCTTGCTTCTATGAAGCGTTTTCAATAGCATTATCAAATAATTCTGACAAACTAATATTGGCTTGATTTGCTTGTTGAGGTAAAATACTTTCTTCGGTTAAACCCGGAACGGTATTCATTTCTAAGAAATGTGGTTCGTTATTTACTAAAATAAATTCCGAACGAGAAAATCCGCTCATATTTAAAATTTGATATACTTTTTTAGCAACAATTCTCACTTTTTCTGCAATCTCTTCTGAAATTCTTGCTGGAGTAATTTCTTGCGATTTTCCTTGGTATTTTGCTTCATAATCAAAGAAATCGTTTTCAGTTGTAATTTCTGTAATTGGTAAAACTTTAATTTCTCCTTTGTACTGAATTACGCCAACAGAAACTTCTGTTCCGTCTAAAAAACTTTCTATTAATATTTCTGAATCTTCTTTGTAGGCATTTTCAATTCCGGCTATAATTTCTTCAGCATTATAAGCTTTAGAAATCCCGAAACTAGAACCAGCATTATTTGGTTTTATAAAACAAGGTAAACCAGTTTTTTTAATAATTGCATCTGTGTTAATAACATCACCTTTGTTCAAATAAACAGCATTTGCAGCAGGAATTCCGTAATGTTTAACAACGCTTAAACAATCTCGTTTATTAAAAGTTAGTGCCATTTGATAAAAAGGAGCAGAAGTATGTTTCATTCCGATTAAATCAAAATAAGCCAAGATTTTTCCGTCTTCACCAGGTGTTCCATGAATGGCGTTAAATACACAATCGAATGTTATTTTTTCATCATTTATAACAGCAGAAAAATCGTTTTTATCAATCGGATATTCGCCATTTTCATCAACCACAACCCATTTTTCTTTTAAAATATGAACTTGAAACGGATTGTATTTTTGTGTATCCAAATTATTGTAAACAACGTCACCACTTTTTAATGAAATGTTTACTTCAGAGGAAAAACCTCCCATAATTATTGCAATATTTTTTTTCATTCTGAAAATTAAAAACTTATGATATCTATTAAAACAAATTTATCAAAATATAAATAGAAAGACTAACGTTTGGTTTTATATCTTTGTTGCTATTAAAAAATTGATCATGAGCGTTTTTAAATTTATAAAAAGTATTTCTTTTTTAAAGCAAGTTGCAATTGCGGTTGTAGCTTTTTTTATCATCATATTTGGTATACAATGGTGGTTTGGTTTTACAACCAATCACGATCAAAAAATAGAAGTTCCAGATTTGCATAAAATGGAATTATCTGATGTTGAAACAAAGCTTAAAGAATTAAATTTATCTTTTGTTGTGATAGATTCAGCGCGATTCAATCCAACATATCCAAATAAATCGGTCATAGAACAAGAGCCAGAAGCTGGCGATTTTGTAAAGGAAAATAGAAAGATTTATTTAACGGTAAATCCATCAAAATATAATGATGTTGTATTGCCAGATTTAAACGGAAAAACAAAAAGACAAGCCATTACGCATTTGCGTTCAATTGGTTTTAGAATTGGTGATTTTTCTTATGTAAAAGATATTGGAAAAGATGTTGTTAGAGGAATGAAGCATAATAGAAAAGATTTAAAACCTGGATCAAAACTTCCAAAAAACTCAATAATTGATTTAGTTTTAGGAGACGGAAAAAGATAATTTGAAGATGCAAGAAGAGAATACAGAAATAGAAAGCGACGAGTTATACGAACATTACAGATTTACTGCAAGTGAAGGTCAAGAACCATTA
>CAXICE010000119.1:0-5593 GCA_964022045.1 uncultured Polaribacter sp.
CTTATTAAAGAACGTTACTTATTCTTTGTGTATTTTAAGGTTGCTCCGCCATGTGGTAAAGTAAATCCAATGACATTGTTTTCATCATCCATTTCAAAAATTTGATAAACATTCAAACTTTGCATATAAGGCCAAAAGTGAGTGTCTGAGGTTGGTACCAATTTCAAATAAAATTGACCTATGCTTTTAGAAAATAGTTGCCCGTTTTCGATAAAAATTTCTACATCACTTTTGTCTTTTAAACGATATGTTCCCACATATTTTTTTAGTTGACTCGGAGAAAGTATTGATGCCTTGGCTTTTTCATCGTAAAAAAGAGGATTAATTACCCAATCTGCAATTTCATCTGTAATGTGTTCATATAAATCATATTTTTTGAATATACCTACAACTACATCATCCATTAATATTTCCTTGTTTGATTTGCCTTGTTTCTTTAATTCAAATACGCGTTTAGAAAAATTTGAACGCCATACCTTTTCATTAATCAAATCTTTCCTTTTACTAATGATTGTACCTGAAGTATTTCCAGAAATGTATTTGGTATTTTGATTACCCATCTTTAAAGCCATATCAATGCCTTTAAAATGACCTTCTAGTCCAAAAGGTCCTTCTATTGTCATCCATTGACTTCTATAACTATCAGCCATAAAAGTTGTATTTGCGTTTTTAAGATGAATGTTGATGTGACCAAATGAATGTCCGAAACTCCTATAAGCAATGATTGATTCCGTTCCTAAATCCAAAGAGAATTTATCCTTAAATAACAATTGAGTGTGTTTGTTTCTATGGTACACTACATTTTCATGAGAAATAATTAATACATCCTTATCCTTAAAGTACCAATTGGCTGCTGTATTATAAGTATCCCAATTACTGTTAATAACATATTTTACAGGCATAGCAGAAACTTTCTTTAGTGCTTTCATAAACTGATCTTCTTCACCTAAGCGGAATAAAGGATTGATAAGCAACAGACCTTTCTCACCAATAATAACTCCCATATTAGACCTGCGTGCAGCTGAACTTCCTGTGCGAGTAATAACATAAGCGTGCTCATTTAATTGAGTATACTCATATTTTATCTTTTTAGCTTGACTAAATGTGTTGGTAGGAAATAATAAAATAAATCCTAGAACTGTTAATATGTATTTTTGTATTTTCATGTTTGCATTTTGTTATTTAATGTTTTGCTATTTACTTTCTCTTTCAATTTAAATCGCAAATATTAATTTATAAACACATATGTTCTCATAAATTAAGATAAAGAATTGTTAAAAGACGATAGATAGTTATTTAGTAATAATGAAACAGGTAATTATTTAATATTCCAAATTTTAACTGTTTTGTCTTTACTCGGAGTTGCTATTAGTTTTCTATCAGAACTAATGTCCATCCCTAAACCAATATCATTCGTATGATTAGAAATGGTTTGTAGAATCTTTTCATTTTTCACATCCCACAAAGTAGCAATAACTGGCTTTACAAATCCTTTAAATTTTAAATGATATTCAAAAAACTCTCCTACCATTTCTTTATCTGTTCCGCCAGCTAAAACACGATTATTATCAACAAACAAAACCGAATGAATTGCCTGATTGTCTCCTTTTAAAGTATGTAGCAATTTCCAGTTAGAAGTATCCCAAATCTTTACTGTTTTATCATCACCTGCACTTGCTAATAGTTTTCCGTTCGGACTAAAATCCATTGCTAAAGGCACCATAGAATGCCCTAAAATAGTTTGAAGCAATTTCCCGGAATTCACATCATAAACTCTAATGGCGTTATCACTTCCAGAAGATAATAACTGTTCTCCTGTGGGATTGAATAAGACTTCCCAAATATTTTCTTGAGAATCGTTAAATTCATAAATTAGTTTCCCTGTATTTACATTCCAGATAGAAACTTTATCATCATTTCCACCAGCAGCAATTAATTTTCCATTTGGACTAAAGTCTATAGACCAAATTGTGCCTTCATTTCCTGTTAATATTTTTAATAAGGCTCCAGTATTAACGTCCCAAATTCTAACGTTTCCATCATAGGCACCCGTTGCAACAACTTTTCCGTTTGGACTAAAATCAACTGCTGGCGTTCCGATTTCATGTGGTAAATTATGTAAAACTTCACCTGTAATTCTAGACCAAATTTTAGCATTTGGCTCAATTCCGCCACTGATCATTAAGGAATCATTCGGACTAAATTTTACTTCCCAAACCTCATTGCTATGATGCGTATACGTCTTTTTTAATTCCATTTGATTGCCTTCAACAGTTTTTGGCTGAACAAATAGTTGCAAAGTCATTAAAATTAAAAGACAAGTAATAATGATAATTCCAATTATTAAAAATTTCTTTTTCATGCTATTGAATGCTTTCTAATTTTTGAATCATCTTTTTTGCTGATGTTAATGATGCATCTAAGGCTAATGCTTTTCTGTATGCTTTTAAGGCATTTGTTTTATCTTTCTTATAAAAGTAAGCTTCTCCTAAACTATCCCAAGAATTGGCATCATTCGGAAATAACTTTGCATTTTCTTGAAATACTTTTAGCGCATTATCCATGTCTTTTTCTTGTAAAAAAGAATACCCAATTCCATTTAAAACCCTGCTTTTATTTCGTTTTACTGTTTTGTTTATTGCATCAATATACGCAGTAATAAAAGCATCTTTTTTAGACGTACTAATATTTGGCTGAACGCCTTTTCCTTCCCAATTTGTTTTTGTTACTGGGTGCGTTGCTTCTATATACGGAACAGAGATTGTAAAATCATCATTCAAATTTACTCTTTTCGTTCTGTTTGCACCACCTCTTGTTTTTTCTCCAACAACAACCGCTTTTCCTAAATGCTTTAATGTATAGGTAAATGCTTCTGCAGCAGAAAAGGTTCTTTTACTTGTTAACATATATAAAGGGGTGTTTCTTCTTTTACCATCAATATTTTTAAAAGTAAATAATTGTGTTTTATTGTTTGTTTTACGTTCGTAAAAATTACTTAGTAAAACGGGCTTTTCATCCGTAAAATAACTTGCTAACAATTGCATCATATTAGGAACTCCTCCTCCATTTGTTCTTAAATCAATAATAATTGCATTGGTATTGCTTAAAAAACGCATGGCAGCAGTTGCTGTTTCTTTTGCATACTTCATATCTGCAAACATGCGTAAATTGATATAACCAATATTACCATTCAACACTTTTACTTCTGTAAAACCAAAATTAACTTCTGCCATTCTCATAGCCATCATTTTTTCTCTTTTAAGTTTCATTTCTTTTGGCATCACACGTTTACTTTGCGCAATCCTTTTTGGCTCAAAATTTACTTTTAAATGCAAGTCTTTACTTACTTTTTGTAAATCTTTAGTCAATACTTTAGAAAATTCTTTAGAGCTGGTAATTGATTTATATTTTTTAGCATTCGATTTTAACTCAGCAGCCATTTTCTTTGCGGTATCTAAATTGATATAAGATTCCATTAACTTCTCAGAAACTAATTTAAGAACTACTTTCTTTTCTTTTTTAGTGATTTCATTATTTTGTGATGTAGCATTAACTACTGTAAAGGTTGCAAATACTATTGCAAGGATATATTTTTTCATTTTAAATTGATTTTTAAATTCCGTACAAACATATAATCGATTCTTTGTTTCATAAATGATAATTCACAAATCAACTTATTTTAAACTTAGAAAGTATCTATTTAAGCACAAACTGGTTTTAAGTGCTAATTTTAACTGTTTGTGAGTGTTATTTATATGTTGATGCAAAATGATATTATATCTATTCAATTATGATTAGATTTACCTTGTGAAATCTTTTTTAAAAAAATACAGCGCATTTATTTATGGATTAATACTCTTTAGAGTTTTAGTTTTATTATTAACCTATTTCGATGTTATTTATATAGATAATTCAGAATACTTATCTAATGCATTAAGTTTTTTCTTTTATTGGATGTTATTTTCATTGCCAATCTATTATTTTTCTTTCTTTAAAAAGCACCTTTCAATTACTTTAAAGCTAGCAGGAATTATCTTACTTTTTATACTTGTTATTGTAAATGACATCAATGCAGAAATAATAGACAACCCCATTACATTTATCGGAATTATTATAACTGGCTTGGGGTTCTTTTCAATCATTGCAACAAATTTCTTTAAAAAGTACGCGCTTTTTACAATTGTTTTTTATGTGTTAAGCATTGGGTATTTTTTATACATAAGAGTGTATATAGATGATTTAAATGTGTATTTACAACAAGAAAAAGAGATTAAAATTATTTTAACAATTCCGTTTTTTGTGTTGATTCTTGGTTGGGTTTTTCAACAATGGAAATGGTTCAAAACAATAGAATCTAAAAAATCGAAAGCCGAATTAGCACTCTTAAAAAGCCAAATAAATCCGCATTTTTTCTTCAACACTTTAAACAACTTATATGGCTTAACGGTAGAAAAATCTGACGACGCACCAAATGTTGTTTTAAAGTTATCTGATATGATGCGGTATACCATTTACATGGGTAAAGAAGATTTAGTTTCTTTAAAAGATGAAATTAATTATTTACAGAACTATATAGAATTACATAAAATTAGATATCAAAAGAAAGTGGATATCCAGTTTAATTTTAATAATGTTTCTAACTACCAAGTTCCGCCTTTATTGTATATAATTGCTCTAGAAAATGCTTTTAAACACGGTGTAGAAAAACTAACAGAAAATGCCTATATTCATATAAATATTTTAGCAGAAAACAATAGCATTCTTTTTGAAATAGAAAATAATTACGAGCAACTAAAAACAAACTCTGAAGCAGGAATAGGCTTAAAAAACTTAAAACAACGTTTAAAATTATTGTATCCAAAAAAGCATCAAATTACAATAGATAAAAGCGATACCGTTTATAAATTAGTTATAAAAATTGACACCAAATGACGCATTATTTAATTATTGATGACGAGCCTATAGCGCATCGAATTATTGAGAAGTATTGTGATAATTTACCGCACTTAAAAAAAAGCGGGAATTGTTTCAATGCTTTTGAAGCCATGCAATTTTTAAATCAAGAGCAAGTAGATTTGTTGTTTTTAGACATTAACATGCCTAAATTATCTGGTTTCGATTTCTTAAAAACACTTACAAATCCGCCAAAAATTATTGTAACTACAGCTTATAAGGAGTTTGCTTTAGAAGGTTATGAACTAAATATTTCTGATTATTTATTAAAACCTTTTAGCTTTGAGCGTTTTGTAAAAGCCATCAACAAAACCATTACAAATACAAACGATACTAAAAAAACAAATAATAACATCGCTATAACCGAACCTAGTAACAATGCTGATAGTTTCTTTTTAAAGAGTGATAAAAAACACCACCAGGTGCATTTTAATGACATTTTGTTTATAGAAGCTTATGGGCATTACTGCAAAGTGTTTTTAAAGGATCAAATGATCTTAAGTAATGATAAAATATCTTCTTTTGAAGCATCACTTCCCGATACTTTTATCCGTACGCACAAATCATTTATCGTTTCTAAAAGTAAAATTCAACAAATTGAAGGTAACCGAATTCTAATCAACGAACATAAAATTCCGAT
>CAXICE010000120.1:0-5567 GCA_964022045.1 uncultured Polaribacter sp.
GTAAAACCTTGTACTATAATTTTTGAATCTTTATTTACTAAAACGCTCATTTGTTTGTTTTTTCTCTTGTTAAATTTTCAATTGAAATTCAATTGTTTTCAGACACCACAAAAATAACTCTTTTTATATCGTTATACAACGAATATTGAATCACTTTTTCTAAGCTTTTGTGATATTTTTTAAATAAATAGTTTCTCTTAATTTTTGACGGTATTCAACTGGTGGAGTACCGTAATAGATATTCTTTTTTAGCGATTTTGTAACTCCAGTTTGCGCCATTACAACCGTACCTTTTTCAATGGTAATTCCGCTTATTACACCAACTTGCCCCCAAAGCGTTACTTCATCTTCAATTACTGTACAACCAGCAATTCCGGTTTGTGCAGCAATCAAACATTTTTCGCCAATTACTGTGTCGTGACCAACGTGCACTTGATTGTCAATCTTAGTTCCTTGTTTAATCGTTGTATCTCCAGTTACACCTTTATCAATGGTACAAGAAGCTCCTAAATCTACATTATCTTCTAACACTACTCTTCCTCCAGATACTAATTTATCAAATCCAGTTGCTCTATTTTTATAATAAAAAGCATCAGAACCTAAAATTGAATTTGCATGAATGGTAACATTATTACCAATAACACAATTATCATAAATAGAAACATTTGAATGAATCAAACAATTGTCTCCAATTTGCACATTATTTCCGATAAAAACATTGGGTTGAATTACCGTATTTTCTCCAATTATAGCCGAATCAGAAATACTAGCTTTTGAGGCTATAAACGGATTAAAGTGATTGGTTATTTTGTTAAAATCTCTAAATGGATCATCAGAAATCAACAACGCTTTTCCTTCTGGACAATCAACCTTTTTATTGATTAAAATGATTGTTGCAGCAGAATTTAATGCTTTATCGTAATACTTTGGATGGTCAACAAAAACGATATCACCATTTTCTACAACGTGAATTTCGTTGATTCCAAGAATTTCAAAATTTTTATCACCAACAAAATCTGTATCAATAAGTGATGCTATTTGTTGTAACGTTTGTGGTTTGTTGAATTTCATATATAAGTATTCAGTAAAAAAATCTCGGTTTTCAGTATAAAATTTCACTGAAAACCGAGAGTTGTTTTCTACTCCTTAATTCTTTCTTGATAGTTTCCTTTTGTGGTTTCTATCTTAATTTTATCTCCTTCATTAATAAATAAAGGTACATTTACTGTTGCTCCAGTTTCTACAGTTGCTGGTTTTGTTGCATTTGTAGCTGTGTTTCCTTTAACACCAGGTTCTGTATGTGTTACTTCTAAAATTACGCTTAAAGGCATATCAACAGAAAGTGGCATGTCATCTTCAGAGTTGATAATAATTGTAACTACTTCTCCTTCTTTTAATAATTCTGGCGCGTCTAAAACCGATTTTTGCAAAGCAATTTGATTATAATCAACTGTATTCATAAAGTTATAAGACTCTCCATCAGCATATAAGAACTGAAATTTTTGAGTTTCTACTCTTACATCATCTAACTTTCTTCCAGCAGGAAATGTATTATCGATTACTTTTCCGTTGGTAACACTTTTTAATTTTGTTCTTACAAATGCTGGACCTTTACCTGGTTTTACGTGTAAAAATTCTACTACTTTATAAATATCGTTATTGTATCTAATACACAATCCGTTTCTAATATCTGATGTTGTTGCCATGCTTTTATTTTAATTCGTTTGTTGATTTTTATTTTAATTATCCTCCAAAATACCCTTTCATAATTCCACGTTGAGAATTACGGATAAACAACATTATTTCGTCTCTTTCTGGAGTTGCTTCCATTTCTGCCTCAATAATTGATAATGCTTGAGAAGTGTTATAATTTTTTTGATATAAAATTCTATATATATTCTGAATTTCACTAATTTTTGCTGATGAAAAACCTCTACGTCTTAACCCGATTGAATTAATTCCTACATAAGATAAAGGTTCTTTTGCTGCTTTTGTATATGGCGGAACATCTTTTCTTACCAAAGATCCTCCAGAAATCATAGCGTGATCTCCAATATGTATAAATTGATGCACAGCCGCTAAACCACCAATAATAGCATGTTTACCAACAATAACGTGACCTGCTAAAGCAACACCATTTACTACAATAGAATTATCGCCCAACACACAATCGTGTGCAATATGTGCTGTTGCCATAATTAAACAATTGTTTCCAATTTTTGTTTTTCCAGAAGCACTTGTCCCTCTATTAATGGTAACACATTCTCTAATTGTTGTGTTGTCTCCAATAACAGTTAAAGAATCTTCTCCTTCAAACTTTAAATCTTGCGGAATTGCAGAAATAACTGCGCCAGGAAAAATTCTACAATTCTTTCCTATACGAGCACCTTCCATAATTGTAACGTTAGAACCAATCCAAGTTCCAGAACCAATTTCCACATCATTATTTATTGTTGTAAAAGGTTCTACAACTACATTTCTTGCCACTTTTGCTTGCGGATGAACGTATGCTAAAGGTTGATTCATATTATTGCTTTTTTGCGATTTGTGCCATTAACTCTGCCTCTACAACTAATTTACCATTTGCATATCCGTAAGCTTGCATATGACAAATTCCTCTTCTAATTGGCGAAATTAATTCACATTTAAAGATTAATGTATCTCCAGGCAATACTTTTTGTTTGAATTTTACATTATCCATTTTCATGAAATATGTCAAGTAATTTTCTGGGTCTGGAACAGTACTTAACACTAAAACCCCACCACATTGTGCCATTGCCTCAACTTGTAAAACACCTGGCATCACTGGTGCTCCCGGAAAATGTCCTACAAAAAAATCTTCATTCATAGTAACATTCTTCATTCCAACAACATGTTTATCAGAAAGCTCTAAAATTCTATCTATCAATAAAAATGGTGGTCTGTGAGGAAGAATATCCATAATTTTATGAATATCCATTAATGGTTGTTGATTCAAATCAAACTGAGGAACTTTATTACGTTTCTCAGCTTTCATAATCTTCCCTAATTTTTTAGCAAATTGTGTATTGACTAAATGACCTGGTTTATTTGCAATAACTTTTCCTCTAATTCGAGTTCCCGCTAAAGCTAAATCACCAATTACATCTAATAATTTATGTCTTGCTGCTTCGTTTGCCCAATGTAAATTTAGATTATCTAAAATTCCGTTAGATTTTACAGCTATATCTTCTTTCTTAAAAGCTTTTTTTAACCTGTTCATTGTTTCTTCAGATAACTCCTTATCTACGTAAACAATTGCGTTGTTTAGATCACCACCTTTAATTAAATCGTTTTCTAACAACATTTCAATTTCGTGTAAAAAACTGAAAGTTCTTGCTGCAGCAATTTCTTCTTTAAAATCAGAAATATTTTGTAGTGTAGCATTCTGAGTTCCTAAAATCTTAGTCCCAAAATCTACCATTGTAGTTACTTCGTACTTATCAGAAGGCATTAAGATAATTTCACTTCCAGTAGCTTCATCTCTATAAGAAATAATATCTTTTACAATATATTCTTTAATTTCAGCATCTTGCTCTTCAATTCCTGCTTTTTCTAAAGCCTCAATGAAAAACTTTGAAGATCCATCCATAATTGGCGGTTCTGATGCATCAATTTCTATCAATAAATTATCAATTCCTAATCCAACAGCAGCTGCTAAAACATGCTCTGAAGTTTGAATTTGAACTCCATTTTTTTCAAGATTTGTTCCTCTTTGAGTATTTACCACATATTCTGCATTTGCAGCAATTACTGGTTCTCCTTCTAAATCGATTCTTGCAAAAGCATAACCATGATTTATTGGCGCTGGTTTAAAAGTCATATTTACTGTATTACCAGTATGTAAGCCAACACCAGAAAGACTTATTTCGTTTTTTATTGTTTGTTGTTTGTTACTCATCATTATTCACTTTGAGTTTTTATATTTTTTTCTAATTTATTAATTGTCTTTGCTAATTCTGGTAATCTTTTAAAATATACATATGATTTGTTATAGTCTGTAAATCCAAATGCAGGAGTACCATTTATAACTTGATTCTCTTTAATACTTTTTGTAACACCAGATTGTGCACCAACTTTAACATTATCACCAATTGTAACATGCCCAGAAACACCAACTTGTCCTCCCAACATACAATTTTCTCCAACTTTTGATGAACCTGCAATTCCTGTTTGTGCCGCAATAACAGTATTTTCTCCAATTTCTACATTGTGTGCTATTTGTATTTGATTATCAAGCTTTACACCTTTTCTAATAATTGTAGATCCTAAAGTAGCTCTATCAATAGTTGTAGCTGCACCGATATCTACATTATCTTCTATAACAACATTTCCGGTTTGTGGAACTTTATTATAAACACCTTCTTTATTTGGAGCAAAACCAAAACCATCAGAACCAATAATAGCTCCAGAATGGATGGCACAATCATTACCAATTTGGGTTTCAGAATATATTTTTACGCCCGGGAAAAGTGTGGTATTATTTCCGATAACAGTATTATCACCAATATATACATTTGGATAAATTTTTACATTCTCTCCAATCTTAACATTCTCTCCAATATAGGCAAAAGCACCAATGTATTCATTGTCACCAATTGTTGCAGATTCAGAAATAAAATGTGGATGTTCTCTACCTGATTTATTATTTTTTACTTGATTGTAAAACTCTAAAAGTTTCGAAAAAGCAGCATATGCATCATCAACTTTAATCAATGTAGTTTCAATCTCTTTTTCTGGATTAAAACTCTTATTAACAATTGTTATAGAGGCTTTTGTTGTATATAAATACGGATTGTATTTTGGATTGGACAAAAAGGTTAAACTTCCTTTTTCTCCTTCTTCAATTTTAGAAAGCTTAGAGACTTCAGTATTTGGGTTACCAACAATGTCTCCTTCTAAAATTTCTGCAATTTGTTCGGCTGTAAAATTCATTGTCTGCAAAAGTAAGAAATTTCTTAGGATTTGGCTAATTACATTTTCTTAGGATAACACAAGTAAAATTTCTCTACAGGTTTGGTTAACGCTTGTAAGTTTAATTGATCTGAAGCTGATGCAATATCAATTGTTTTATCATTTTTAAACAATATTTTAATAGGATTTTTTGTGTGATATGCTTGATTTTTCACCGAGTCAGAAAACACAAAATAATGCGCAAACTTCTCATCAATATTGTATTTTGAAGTTAACTTTTCAACTTGAACATTGACTTCCTTTTTTGTGAATTTTTTATCTTGAATGTTGATTTTTAGCAAATTACGATTCATTATCATCTTTGATAATTCTGACAATACTTTATCAGAATGTTCTGTCCATTCTTTAATTGCAGACAATACATCATAATCGTCTAGCTTAGAAAAAATCTCTAAAGTTTCGTCTGTAAAATTCTCTTTTGTAATCTGATTGTATAAAAAATATTGCAAGGTTTTTGTTGCTGGTAATTCAATATTTTGAGTCGCTAATTCTTTGGCGCGTTGCAAAATTTTTACCAACATGTTTTCTGCAACCAAACCTGTTTTATGCAAATAAACCTGCCAATACATCAATCT
>CAXICE010000121.1:0-5557 GCA_964022045.1 uncultured Polaribacter sp.
GATAAAGAAGATTTTATTCCTGGATTACAAGAAGGAATTAAGTTGATGAAAGTTGGAGAAACTATTACATTTGTAATTCCGTCTTACCGAGCATTTGGCTTAGTTGGCGATGAAAATAGAATTGGCATCAATCAAACTATAAAAAGTACAGTAACCTTAATATCAATCAAATAAAAATTAAAAATGAAAGCGTTTAAAATATTAGCAATCTCTTTTTTATGTTTATCAATAGTTTCTTGCAAAAAACAATATGCAAGTGAAAAATTAGAATCTAAAATAGATTCGGTTAGTTATGCTTTAGGAATGGATGTGGCTATAAACATTAAAGCTAGTTTAGGTAAAATTGACAAAGATTTATTTATTCAAGGGTATATAAATGCAATTGATTCTGCAGGGTTGTTATTAGAGCCTAAAGATTTAAATATTATTAATGCTTATGCTCAGCAAAAAAGAATGGAAGCTGTAAATAAACGTCAACAGAAATCTAGTGCATCTGTTGAAAAAGAATTTGCAGAAACAAAAAGAATGGGTGAAGAGTTTTTGGCATACAATAAAAAACAAAAAGGAGTTATTACAACCAAAAGTGGTTTGCAATATCAAATCTTAGAGGAAGGAAATGGAGCAAAACCAAACGCGACATCTACTGTAAAAGTACATTATACAGGTAAATTAATAAACGGAACTGTTTTTGAAAGTTCAAGAAAACAACAACAGCCTTCTTTGCAAAGGGTTAATGCTGTAATTAAAGGCTGGTCAGAAGGTTTGCAATTAATGAAGCAAGGTGCAAAATATCGTTTTTTTATACCACAAGAATTAGCTTATGGCTCAACTTATAAAAGCAAATTAATTCAACCATTTACCGCTTTGGTTTTTGAAATTGAATTAATAGAAATCGTAAATACTAAATAACAATTAATACTAATTATGAAATTTTTTAAATTATTTTTTGTGGCTGCAATTTTACTTGTTGCCTCATGTAAACCAGCAAAGTACCCAGAGTTAAAAGACGGGTTATATGCAGATATTGAAACAAATAGAGGGGATATTTTAGTTGAATTGTATCAAGAGGATATGCCATTAACGGTTTCTAATTTTGTTTCTTTAGCAGAAGGAAATAATCCAAATGTTACAGATTCTTTAAAGGGAAAAGAGTATTACGATGGTTTGACTTTTCATCGAGTTCTAAAAGATTTTATGATTCAAGGAGGTGATCCGTTAGCAAACGGTACTGGTGGTCCTGGATATAAATTTGAAGATGAGTTTCCTAAGGATTCTTTAAATAGATTAAAATACAAACATGATGCTGAAGGTGTTTTATCAATGGCAAATGGTGGGCCAGGATCTAATGGAAGTCAATTTTTTATTACGCATAAAGCAACACCTTGGTTGGATGGTATTCATTCTATTTTTGGTAAAGTAAATAAAGGGCAAGATATTGTCAATTTAATTGAAGCTAAAGATACAATTAAGCATGTAACAATAATTAGAGTTGGTAGTAAAGCGAATTCTTTTAATGCAGCCAAAGTTTTTAAAACAGAAATAGAAAAATCTGAAATTGCTAAGCAAAAAAGATTTGAAGAAGCAAAAAAAGCTGCAGTTGTTTTTCAAAAAAATCAAGGTATTGATAAGGCAACAAAAACAGCTTCAGGATTACGTATTTTAACACTTAAAGAAGGTAAAGGGAAAAAGTTTTCTGCAACAAAACCAACTACAATGCATTATCACATGTTGTTAGCAAGCGGTAAATCAATTCAATCTACATTTGGCGGACAACCTTTTACTTTTACTTTAAGTCAACAACCAATGATTACTGGTGTAAATGAAGCAATTGTTAATATGAGAGAAGGCGGAAAAGTACGTCTGTTTATTCCGTATAATTTAGGTTATGGAGAAGCTCCTTATGGTCCTTTTCCAGCAAAATCTGATTTAGTTTTTGAGCTAGAGATTCTAAAAGTAGGGAAGTAATACATGTTTGATATTCTGATAGAAAAAGACAAGCAGTTTCTAATATATTTAAATGGTTTAGGAAACGAACAGTGGGATTCGTTTTGGTTGTTTATTACAAATCAATTGAATTGGGCACCATTATTTTTGTTAATTATCTTTTTAATCTTTAAAAAGTTTGGTTGGAAAAAAGGCGTGTTTATCTTCTTGTTTGTGATTTTATTAGTTGCTTTTTCTGATCAATTTACTAATATGATTCGTGGTGTATTTGAGCGTTTACGTCCAAATAACGATACAAGTATAAATCATTTATTAAGAACGTTAATTAGACCACAGAGTTACAGTTTTACATCTGGTCATGCCACAACATCAATGACGTTTTCTGTATTTGCCTATATGTTGTTTAAAGACAATTACAAATACATTAAATTCATATTTATATTTCCAGTTTTATTTGCTTACAGCAGATTGTATTTAGGCGTTCATTTTCCTATTGATATTTTAACAGGTGCAACTATTGGAAGTATTCTTGGTTTTTCTGCTTTTAAATTGCAGCAATTCTTAGTTAAAAAAATATTTGCTACTTAGTTTTCTTGTTATTATAATACAAGTACTTTGTAGCGTTATAATAACCTCTTAAAAGGCTATCCATTTGTTTTGTAACAATTGGATGGTCTTTTTTTATATCGGTTAAATCTTTGCCTTTAAAATCGTACAAATTTGCAGTATTAGAAACGATTCTTAATGTATAGTAAAAATCATTCTGTAATAAACTAATTGCTGGTTCTCCATTAATCGCTAAATATAAAAAAGCAAAGTCTGTTTTATTGATAGTGTCTAATGCGTTAGAACCTAATGTGTAATTTGTGTAATTGATGTTTGCCAAACTTGCTGCGGTTGGAACAACATCTACTAGTTTTGTGAATCTTGAAATTACTTTAGATTCTGTAAATTTTGGTGCATGTACAAAAAACGGAACGTGATGCACAATAGTTCCTAAAGTAGATTCTTCTTTTTCTAAAAAATCAACAGGATTCATTGCTGTATTGTGATCTCCAAAAAACAAGAAAATGGTATTATCGTAATAACCAGCTGCTTTTGCACGTTTTAAAAAAACATCAACATTAAAATCTAAATAACGCAATGCATTGATTTGTGCAACTGATTTAAAACCAGATTTGGTTAACAACTCATCGCTGATTTCATCTTCTTTTAAAGGTCGATAGCTTTCTTTTTTATCTGGAACTGTAAACGGCATGTGATTGGTTGCAGTTTGTATATAAGCGATAAAAGGTTTGTTTTTTTGATGTAATTTTTTCAGTTCTTTATCAGATTCTTTAAACAATTCGTAATCATCAATTCCCCAAACATCTGCTCTGTTTTCTTCTTGATAACTGCCTTCTTCAAAGATTTTTAAATCGTTAATATTCGATTGAAATATCCCGCGAATATTTGCCCAATTAGCACTTCCTCCTAAAAAATACAATTTTTCATAACCATCAAATTGATCAAAAATAATACGCTGATCAATCACCATCGGATTTCGAGAAGCTGTTTCTACGTTATCTACATCTGGCAAACCAGTAATACTTGCAAAAACACTTCCTGCAGTTCCGGCTTTATGCACATAAAAATTTGTAAAGTTGGTGCTGTTTCTTAAAATACTATCCATTTTTGGAGTTGAGTTAATTGGGTTGCCATAATAACTCATGGGTGCAGCTCCTAAAGATTCTAACATTACAATTACAACATTTGGTTTTGTGGTGATAGAATCATTTCTTAAAACTCTTCTTTCAAAGTTTAAAGAGTCTTTTGAAAGACCTAATTGTTTGGCAATTGACGGATAATATTTTTTGGTTTTTTCAATGTCAAATCCATCACTTCTAAAAGCAAAACTATCGTAGAAATATAAAATTGGATTCAATGCAAACTGATTTACAGCTTGATTCTTCGCAAAGAATGCTTCACTCCAACGCAACGGATAATGAGAAAAGCTATTGTAAATTCCGAATGCTAATAAGAAAAAAGGAATCACAATAAAAAAGGCCTTTTTCTTTTTAGAAATTGGTGTGGTTTCTTTGTTGAATTTTCGATATAAAAACGCGTTGAATTTATAAATAATAATTCCTAAAATCAGCAATGCAAATAATCCTTTATAAACAGGGTAACTTTCAAATAATACTTGAGTAGAAATTTTTAAATTGCTTAAAAAACGTAATGAAGCCGCGTCTAAACGAATGCTTAAATAATCGTAATAACCAAAATCAAAAACAAAAAAGAGTGTGATTACCAAATACATAATGGTAAAATAAATAACACTAATTTTCTTGTAAAATTTATAGGTAAAAAAACGTTGATTGATGATAAATAATAACAACGCAATAGGAAAAACAACCAAGGTTGCTAATTTAATATCAAAACGAATTCCTAAACCAAATGCTTGTTGAATTTCTGAATTAGAAACTGTATCTAATTGCGCAAAAAAGAAATAGAAAATCAATCTAAATATAAAAGCATAAACCACAATTGAAAAAAGGTTTACAAAAAGATATTTTATGTAATTAGGTGTTTTTTGTTGCATCTTGTTCTTTAAAAAAAACAAAGATATTGAATTTTAACTGATGATAAAGGGAAATGCCTTTGGGAAGTTTTGCTAATATTTCTTATCAATTCTTGATTTAAAATCTATTGAGCAGAGGATTGGCTTATTTATTCTTTGTTTGAATTTCTATCAAATTTTTCTGAAAGTATATTTTATAAAAGTTAAAGTAATGTCCGTTTTAATAACATATAATTTACTCTAGAGGAGTCGGCAAAACAAGTTTAGAAGCAAGCTGAATTAATTACAGTCGTTCTTCAATCCAAGATTTAAAACTGTAAAAGTTTTGCGGTGCAACTCCGTGTCCAACAGGATATTCAGAATACACATTTTGTAGGTTGTTTTCAGACAAATAAATCGGTGCTTTTCTTGCCCAATCTACAGGTAAAACTTGATCTACGGTTCCGTGAGAAATATAATAATCTGTAGTAATGTTTAAGTCAGAAACTAATTTTGGTGTTAATTCTTCATTGATATATCCGCTTAAAGCAATTACATGATTTACTTTGTTCGGATAATTTAAGCTCAACGCGTAACTTAAAATTGCACCTTGACTAAACCCTAATAAAAAAGTATTATTTGAATCTGTTTTATAGGTTGTTTTTACATAATCTATAAACTCGGCAATTTTTGTGATTGATTTTCTGGCTTCGTCTAAATCAGAAAATTTTTCATCATTGGCATCCAATGTAATTGCGTACCAAGCAAAACCTCCAAAATTCATATCAAAAGGCGCTCTTGCGCTTACAATTAATAATTCATCTGGTAATTCTGATGCAAACGAAAATAAATCTTCTTCGTTGCTTCCGTAACCGTGTAATAATATTAATAATGGCGGATTTTCTTGTTCGATTTTTGGTTGACGAACAATATAATGCAATGGTGATTTCATAAGGTTTATTGGATAATCAATTGATTGTTAGCGAAGATTCCGTACACTTTTCCGTTCAATTCTTTTCCTAAGAAAGCAGAATTTTTAGAAGTGGAAAAGATGTTTTCTTTGCTAAATGTATA
>CAXICE010000122.1:0-5554 GCA_964022045.1 uncultured Polaribacter sp.
GGAACCATGTTTGGTTACCAAGATATGATTGTTGATTTTAGAGGAATTCCTGAAATGCGCGAATTTGCGCCTACAGTTTTAGACATTACACATTCTTTACAACAACCAAATCAAACTTCTGGTGTAACTGGCGGAAGACCAGAAATGATTGAAACAATTGCAAGAGCTGGAGTTGTAAATAATGTTGATGGTTTATTTTTAGAAACTCATTTTGATCCTGCTAACGCAAAAAGCGACGGTGCAAACATGTTACATTTAGATCATTTAGAAAGTTTATTGAGCAATTTAGTGGCTATCAGAAAAACGGTAAATAATTTATAATACAATTTTTGATTTATTAAGTTGTTATACTTTTTATGAAGCAACTTCTACTTTTATTTTTTTTTATTAGTTTCTTAGCTCAATCTCAAAATTACTCTGAAGTTGATGCGAAAGTAAAACGCTATCCAAAATTTAATTCGGCTCAAAAATTAGCTTCAAAAATCGATACCGATTTCAATTCTGATGCCGATAAAATTAGAGCTGCTTTTATTTGGTTGACAGAAAATATCAGATACGATTTACAAGAATTTTACAATCCAACTAAAAAGAGTGTTCGTTTTAGCTATAAAAATGAAGCTGAAAAACAAGCAAAATTGCAACAAATAAAAGATGATATAATAAACGAAACTTTTAGAAAAAGAAAATCTGTTTGCGAAGGATATGCGCAATCTTTTAAAAAAGTATGTGATTTATTACAAATAGAATCCAGAATTATTAAAGGATATGCAAGAAATTCTTCTGGAGAAATTGGTGTTATTCCAAGAGGTTCTAATCATGCTTGGAATGCAGTAAAAGTGAATAACAAATGGCAATTAATTGATGCAACTTGGGCTGCTGGTTATGCTATCAATAATAAATGGGAAAAGAATTTTACTGAATTTTATTTTTACCCAAAACCAGCAGAATTAGTAAGAACACATTTACCAGAAAGTACAGCTTGGCAATTGGTTACAAAAGCAATCGATAAAAAAACATTTGCAAATCAACCTTTAATTGGTCAAGGATTTTTTTACAAGAATTTAAAATTGTTATCACCAAAAAATGGCATCATTTCTAAAAAAGGGAATATTGCATTCAAAATCAAAAATTTAACTACTACAGATATAGTTGGTTATCAATTTAAAGGACAACGATTTGGTAAAAAAGCAATTGTTTCTGTTGAAAACTCAACCGGAAGTTTTACAATTAACTTAGATAAGAAAAGAAGAACAGAATTGTATATTTTTATCAATAATGAAATTGCTTTACAATATAAAATCAGATAATTACTTTTTGTAAAATCCTTTTTCTTTAGAATTATAAGCTTCTTCTAAAACTGAAAAAAGCACTTCTTCATTAATATCTTCGATTTTAAAATAACGCAGAGATTTTACTACTTTTCTTCCTTCTGTAATTAAATGTTCGTTGTATTTTAAATGTGCTGAAGCCCAAAAACAAACATCTACATATCCTTTTTTAAGCGAAGCATTTAAATAACAAAACGGACTATTATCAATATAATAAACAGGAATTTTCCATTTAAATCGCATCTCTACATTTGGATACGTGCTTTCAATTAATAATTGCACATGCAGTAATATCGACTTAAAAGGTTCTGGTCTGCTTAAAATATATTCTTCGGCGGGTTTCATTTATTATCTAATTTTTCTTAAAATTTCTTCCAATCCATTTAGTTTTAACTCGTAAACCAACCCTAACATTTGTCCAAGTTTCCCTTTTGGAAAACCTTTATTATTGTACCAAACTACATAATGCTCTGGCAAATCAATTAAAAAAGTGCCTTTATATTTTCCATAAGGCATTCGCATTTTAGCGGTATCAATTAAGAATTGCTTGTCTTGCATTATTCTTTTCCGTCAACAAAATCTTGTAAATACGAATAACGCTCAGTAAGTTTTCCGTTTTCTGTCATTTTAGCACGAGCCAAAACGCCATCCTTATCATTATTATAAAAAGCCGGAATTACATGTTCTAAAAACAATTCTCCAAAACCTTCGCTAGCATCTTTTGGCAATTCGCATGGCAAATTATCAACTGCCATTACTACTATTGCATTTTTGTCTTTAAAGTCGGTTTCTGATTCCGTTTGCGGATTGTATCCATAAATTGGATCTGCAATGGTTGATGGACGAATCGTTGAAGCAACCGGACCATCAATATCACAAGAAACATCGGCCACTAATTTGATATTAAAATCTGTAGATTTGGCATCTTCTCTAGTGAATAAAAAAGGTGAGCCATCACCAAAAAAATGACCTGCTATAAAGTAATCGGTTACGTTAGCAAATCGCATAAAGTTTGATTCGTAATTCTCTGGATGATTATAGAAGTCTTTTCTATCAATTACTTTTCCATCTTTACGTTTATTATAATCTAACACATCAGCCAAACAATAAACTGGTTCGTTAAAAGTGTCATTTAAATACGATGTTACAGATACTTTTTTAATGTGCATTGCATCCAACATTTCTTTTGCTCCGAATGCAACTTTTCCGCTTCCAGTTAATAAAATTTTGATGTTTGGCAACGTAATTTTATTCAATTCGTTGATTAAATCTTGTTGACTAATTAACGTTTCTGCTTTGGGTAAATGAAACGTTTCTTGTTTCAATCCAAAAGCTCTAAATCCGTTGTAAGCACCAACAATTCCGGCATAACGACCAAATCCAATTAGGCGTGTGCCGTTTTCTTTTACGATTGTTTCATGATCGTATAATTCAATGTTTTTGTTTAAAACAGCGTTTAATAAATCTCTATTATACGGTTGTTTTTTAATGGTGTGTGAAAAGAAAAAATATTTTTTATTCGGAATCAAAGCATCCATCGGAACTTCTTTTACGCCTAACAAAACATCACAATCAGAAACATCATTTGCAACTTCTAATCCTACTTTTCTATACGCATCATCAGAAAACACACGGATATCAGAACGCTCTACTTTTATGGTAGCATTTTGAAATGTATTTTGAAATTCTTGCAGTTTTTCAGGTGAAAAAACAACTCTTCTATCTGGTGGATTTTTACGCTCTTTTATAATTCCAAACTTCATATTTCTGATGGCTTAAATTTTGTTCGAAGATATTCCATTTTATAAAGCTATACAAACGCTATTTTTAGGATTTTTATTTTTAAATTTGCCAACTGTTCTTTAGAGTTCGTTTTGAAATCTTTTTGAAAAGGTTCTGAAACAAGTTCAGAATAAACGGGGACGACTGGTTTTGACAGCGAGACGCGTTAAAATGTAAGCATACCGAGGAATGAAATCAAGACTCGTAAAACTTATTTCAACACTTTTAAACGGCGAAGATAACTACGCTTTAGCTGCATAATCTGAATTACAGTAAGATTAGCCTCGGCACACAAGGTGTGCAAGCTTTATGTCCACGAACAGCCTTGGTTTACGGCGTTTCACTTTTGGGCATCGTAAAAGTAAACATAGAAATTTTGGCACTTCGACAAAGTTTTGAAACTAAAGAAGATAAGCTTTTAGTGGATTGTTTTTAATCAGCTAATTGACGAAAATTAATTAAAAACTAAGTATGTAGAAAGCCTTTTGGCCGCTTGTTTGGACCCGAGTTCGATTCTCGGCGTCTCCACAAATTAAAACCTCAACTAATTTATAGAAAAATAGTTGAGGTTTTGTTGTTAAAAAGATTATTATTGATTTCTAGACGCCAGCATTTTAAGAGGAGAAACTACTGGCAATATCACCCCTTTAAAGTTAGTATCTTGTAATTGCTGAAAAATTAAACCTCTTGCGGTAGAAAAACAAATCCCTAATAAAGTGGCTACGAATTGACTTGAAAATATTGGTAAATTATTTTCATTTAATTTGTATTGATCACTTAAATCTTTAATTACAAAATAAAAATCTATATGAAATTTGACACCAATTTCTTCTTGAGACAAAAGATTAATAAATAATTCTATTTTAACTCTTTCATCTTTTAAATTGTGCTTAGTATTATGTGCAACACTAAATTCAAGATTTAAATTATCATTTATAGTATCGTCATTTATATAAGTATTAACAACTTCTATATTAAATAATTTAATTTTCTCTGGAAAAATTAGGTTTTCAGTCATTATACTGCTTCTTGTGTATAGTAGCTTTGTTCATAATCATCTTTAGCAGAAACTACATCTTGTGAACCACCTTCTACCATACCTAAATATACATATTGAGGTTCTGGATTCATTAGATTTACACCTAATGCAACTTCCATTTTTGTTATACTTTTTAATGTTAGATTGTGTAGACCTGAAAGCCACTTTGTAATTTCAGAAGGCTTTTTGTCTAACATTTTAGCAAACTTATTTTTCTTAATACCTCTATTTTTCAAGATTACACATACTTTTTGTGTAATTTCTAAGTTACGCTCAATAAATCTATCGATTTCAGGGTTTTGGTTTTCTTCCAACCAATTATCTAGTATGTTTTCTTTAGGAAATTCCATTTTTGTTTTGTTTTAATAATAAAGTATAAAATCTTCACTACAACTAATTAAAGTACAATCTTCGTTCCAAACAATATCTTTCTCTCGAAAAGCATTATCTATTGCTTTTGTAAGTGTATTTGCTAAATTAAAATGACTTTGAACATTTGGACATTCTTGTGCTTTTTGTTTTGTTTTAATATCGCCACTAAAAAGAAAGACGACATTTGGGTTTGCTTTCAAACAATATAATCTAAGATTATTTGCTTTTTTCTTACCATACTCTACATAGTACGGTTTTCTGTCTTTGCCAATTGGTGGTAATGCTGAAGTATCTGCATTTTTTGCTTCATTTCTGAAAAAACGATTTTGTGCGCCATATTTTTCACCTATTAATTTTAACCATTTTTGAATATGATATAACTTATTTTTATTCTCAAAAGTATGTTTTTCTACAAACTCTTGATATAATGTTTTTTCATTATCATCCAAACTAACAGAATAATATGCTACTCTTTTATATTTGAATAATGGTTTTATGCGTGCAAAGTTATTCACTTTTAAGTTAATTTACAAATTAATTTCACTTTTAAGTGAAATTTAACGTTTTATTATTGATACAGTTACAATTTGAGATGTCAAAATATTATTTATGAGAATACTTAAAAATATAATTTTAATTGAACAATTCCATCTTTTTAAGAACAAAATTTGAAAGAGGTAAAAAATTGGTTTTCACATATTCTTGAAATTTTTACAGTTATTGTAATTTCAACCCATATTTCACGACAAAACATTGAATATAAAAATTTATAAAATGACTTGGAAAGATGTAATACATTTTACTACAAAAGGAAACCCTAAACCGGACAAAACTGTTATAAAAACAGCAACAGAATGGCAGCAATTATTAACTCCAGAACAATATCAAATTACACGTTTAAAAGGAACTGAACGTGCTTTTTCTGGTGAACATTGCTCAACGTATGAAACTGGAATTTATACCTGTACTTGTTGCAACACCGAATTATTTGATTCTACTATTAAGTTTAATTCAAGTAGCGGTTGGCCAAGTT
>CAXICE010000123.1:0-5495 GCA_964022045.1 uncultured Polaribacter sp.
TGTTTGTGTTGCGGTTGGAACTGGCGGAACTATTTCTGGTTTGATAAATTCAGTAAAAAGTCATCAAAAAGTAATTGGTTTTCCTGCATTAAAAGGTGATTTTTTAAAAGAAGAAATTAAAAGTTTAACAACAAAAACAGATAATTGGAGTTTACTTAATGAATATCATTTTGGTGGTTACGCAAAATATAATGAAACATTGATTTCGTTTATCAATCAGTTTTATGCAGCAACAAAAATTCCGTTAGATCCAATTTATACAGGAAAAATGTTGTTTGGAATTGTAGATGTAATCAAAAAGAACTATTTTTCAGAAAATAGTAAAATTTTGATAATTCACACTGGTGGTTTACAAGGAATTGAAGGTGTAAATCAACAATTATTAAAGAAAAATTTAGAATTAATTACCCTTAAATGAAGTTTAAATCTTACATAATTATAGCATTTCTTAGCATTTTTATAGTGAGTTGTGGCTCTAAAAAAAGCGTAATAAAACCTAAAAATAAAGCTCCAAAAGAAACCAAAACAATACGAAAAATGCCTTCTGTAAAGCAGAATGCGCATGTAAAAAAACTGGTTAAGAAAAATAAAAAACTTAACAAATACACACTTACTTATATTAAAAGGTTTGCGCCGTTAGCGGTTATAAAAATGCACGAATATAAAATTCCGGCAAGTATAACTTTGGCACAAGGAATTTTAGAGTCTGGAAACGGAAGAAGCACATTGGCATCAAAATCTAACAATCATTTTGGTATAAAATGTCATCGAGGTTGGACCGGAAAACGTGTATATCATGATGATGATAAAAAAGATGATTGCTTTAGGAAATATAAATATGTTGAGAATTCATACGACGATCATTCTAAATTTTTAACAGGAAGAAAACGGTATGCTTTTTTATTTAAATACAGAACTTCAGATTATAAACGTTGGGCAAAAGGTTTAAAAAAAGCGGGTTATGCTACAGATAGAAAATATCCAACCAAACTGATTAAAATAATTGAAGATTATAAATTAGACGAGTTTGATAAAGTAAAAAAGAAAGATTTAAAAAAATACAGAAGAGAAGCAAAAAAGAATAAACCTAAAGTGGTTTCTGTAAAAGTTGCTGCGAAAACAACTAAAAAGTTCTCTAAAGGAAAAACACATACGGTTAAAAAAGGAGAAACTTTATATTCTATTTCTAGAAAATATAAAATTACTGTAAGTCAATTAAAAAAATCCAATAATTTATCTAGCAATACAATTCGTATTGGTCAGAAGTTGAAAATCAAATAAATTTTTAATGAAAATAATAAAAGGAGTAAAAGGCAAGTTTCCACAGATTCCAGAAGATTGTTATGTGGCAGAAAATGCAACTATTGTTGGTGAAGTTTCTATGGGAAAAAATTGTAGCGTTTGGTTTAATACTGTAATTCGCGGCGATGTTCATTTTATAAAAATGGGCGATAAAGTAAATGTGCAAGACGGTGCTGTGATTCATGCAACCTATCAAAAATCGCCTACAACAATTGGCAATAATGTTTCTATTGGGCATAACGCTATTGTGCACGGATGTACAATTAAAGACAATGTTTTAATAGGGATGGGAAGTATTATTATGGATGATTGTGTGATAGAAAGTAACTCTATTGTTGCTGCTGGCGCGGTAGTTTCTAAAAATACAATTGTAGAAAGCGGAACAATTTATGCGGGAATTCCGGCTAAAAAAATAAAAGACATTTCTAAGGAATTAATTTCTGGTGAGATTGACAGAATTGCCAATAATTATGTAGAATACTCGAGTTGGTTTAAAGAATAGCAAAAGAAAAACCCGATGAACTCTCACATAACATCGGGTTTTTTGTATTAATCAATCAAACAAATACATTTATTTTTAAAACTTTCCTTTTGAACGTTTTTTCATCTTTCTCTTTTTTGCCATTTTTTGCTTTTTTACAGCCATCATTCTCTTTGCTTTACCAACTTTACGTTTCTGTAGTTTAGAAAATTTTTGATATTGTTCTGGAGATAATATTTTCTTCATTTTTGCCTGAAAAGCAATTCTATTATCTAAAGCTTTATTAGCAGTTTCAAAATCCATTTTTGCTTTTCCTCGTCCTCTTCTTAACAAAGCAACATCTTCTTTTTGTAACCTACCTGCTTTTAATTCTTTTTGAACTCTTGCTTTAAAATCGGCATTATTTTTACTGTTCTTTTTGATTTTTGCCAACTTTGCTTTTGATGCCATTGCATCTTTCTTCATTTTATCTCCTTTAGCTCTTCTCTCTTTTGCCATGTCTTTATACAGAGCTGTAATTTTTCGAGTTTGATCTTTAGATAAATCTAATTGAAGCGTTAATTTTTTTGCAGACAACGTTGCGCGTTGTTCTGGTGTCATATTATTCTTTTTAGCCATTCTTTTTCTCTGTTGAGAAAATCCTGCTGAAACCGTAAATATAAATGCTAATACTAATGCTACTTTTTTCATGTTTTAAAATTTTAATTGTTATTTATTATGCTTCTTTGACTTTAAAAAAATCAAAAGGTTTAACTTTGAATGTTTTTTTAACATACGATTAACAAACTTGAAATCCTTAATAATGAAAAGATTACTACTCGTTTTTTTACTATTTTCAACAATAGCAATTGCTGCACAAGATTCTACTAAAGTAAACCTTACAAACCCTAATGCGACAATTTATACGCATTTGTATTTTTTACAATCAGATACATATCAACCAGAAAAAGCTGCATTAACTATTTTTCCAAATGCCACTAAAAATCCTAAAAGCGCAGCAGTAAAATTAAAGAAGATTCTAGACGGAAAAGGATTGCTTGTAGATTTTAAGCAAGTGCCAACAAATAATAATTATAAAGATTCTTTAATTAATGGCAATTCTCATAAATATGTGCTTTTTCCATATAACATGCCTTTAATTTCAGTTGAAAAATATGGAGATAACTGGTATTATTCTAAAGAAACTATTTCTAATTTAGATGAAATTTATAATGATGTTTTTCCTTGGTATATTTCAAAATTAGAAGAATTAATGCCAGAATTTGGACATAAAAAACTGTTTAGTATTGAGCTTTGGAAGATTTTAGGTTTGATGTTAATGTTATTTTTGGCGTTCTTAATACATGTGGTTTTTAAGCGTTTTACATTTTTTGTCCTTAGAAAAATTCATAACTATTTTTTAAAAAATGATGGATTAGCATTTGCTAAGGTTTTAAAGAAATTAGCGCATCCAATTAGTTTGTTAGTTGCTTTAAGTTTTGTTGATAAAATTTATCCTTCATTACAATTTGGGTTGGCAATTAATAAATGGGTGTTTATAGGAATTCATATTGTTCAAACAGTTTTCTGGATTTATGTTTTCTTAAAATTAGTAAAAGTTATTATGCATGTGTATTCTGAGTTTACTGAAAAAACACATAGTAAATTAGATGATCAGTTAGTGCCAATTTTAAACAATTTCTTAACTGGTGTTGTAATTTTTGTTGGGGTTTTAAAAATGCTTACTGTTTTTGGAATTGATACAACAACTGTAATTGCAGGAGCATCAATTGGTGGTTTGGCGGTTGCATTAGCATCTCAAGACACTGTAAAAAACTTAATAGGAACTTTTATGATTTTCTTAGACAAACCGTTTCATATTGGAGATTGGATTGAAGCTGGGGAAGTTGTGGGTTCTGTTGAAGAGGTTGGATTTAGATCATCAAGAATTAGAGCAGTAGATACTTCTATTTATCAAATACCTAATAGTAAGTTGTCTGAGATTGTTATCAATAATAAAGGATTGCGTTTGTATAGACGTTATAATACAAAACTGGGTTTAAGATACGATACACCACCAGAATTAATTGAGGCTTTTGTAAAAGGATTAAGAGAATTGATAATTGCACATCCAGAAACACGCTCAGAATCTTATAACGTAGAGTTTACTGGTTTTGGAGATTCTGCATTATTAATTATGATAAATGTGTACTTTAAATCTTTAGAATGGGGAACAGAGCAATCTTCTAAACACAGATTACACATTGCAATTGTAAAATTAGCGAAGGCTTTAGGTGTTGATTTTGCTTTTCCTTCTTCATCATTAATTATTGAGCAATTTCCAGAAAAGACAGGTTTAGATATGAAATATAATGTAGATCAGAAAAGACTAGATGAAGTTATAAAGAATTCAATTGAAGAATTTAATAAATAAGATTCATAAAAAAAGCCTCTCAAATTTGAGAGGCTTTTTAACTTTAAATTATAAGTGTTTTTACTTAGGATCTAAAATAGCATCAATTCTTTCTACAACATCTTGTAAATGATATCTAGTCATTGTGTCAGGTGCAGTAGCAATTGCTCTTTTTACATCTCTTTTAATTCTATTTAATTCACCTCTTACAACAGGCTTTACATCAGAAATATCTGTTCCTTTTGCCATTAAATTTCCTAAAACACTAATGTGATTTCTTTGTAAATTTCTTCTATAAGTATCAATAGATCTTTTAGCATATAATTCTGCCCAAATTCCTCTTCTTAAGTCATACATTAGAGTTAGAACAGTATAGGCTTTTGAACCATTTAGAGCTTGGTTATCTATCATTCTAACCAATCTTCTATTGCTTAACAAACTTCTTAAAGTTCTTGTTTGCATTCCTTTAATTCTGTCAGAAACACCAGAAGACTCAGTTCTTTCAATTATAGCTTTGTTAATTACCCATGATGGAGTTTTAAACAATTGATCGTTTAAATATTTAACTGCCTCTCTTTGTTTTGCTTTAGTAACATGAGTATAAATTGCTCCAGCTTGATCAGCAGTTTTATTATCTTCAATAACACCACCTACAATTGTTGTAACATGACCTGAATATCTATTGAACTGAGAAAGAACATGTCCATACATAGCTTTTAAATCTGCATAGTTTTCTCCTTTTTTACCTGTCCATTTCATTAAGTTTGGTACGATACGTTTTAAGTTAGCCACACCGTATAAACTTGCTTTTACACCATCATCACCTAAATCTTCAGTTTGAGAACTTGGGTCAATTCCATTATTTCTTCCAAAACGATACCAAGGATTTCCTGCGTGTTTTAAAATCCAACTATCTAAAATTGGTTTTTCTTGTTCGGCAGTTTTTCCTAAAATTGGTCTATAACCCCAATTGATAGCATGCTTATCATACACACCAATATTTGGCATTAATGCAACTCCTTTATCTCCTGGTTGTGCTACGTAATTAAAACGTGCATAATCCATAATTGAAGGTGCAGTTCCGAATTTTTTTGTGAAAGTAGCAGAACGTAATGAATCTACAGGATATGCAGAACTACTTCCCATATTATGAGGTAATCCAATTGTGTGTCCTAATTCGTGAGAAGAAACAAACTTGATTAATTCTCCCATAACTTCAGTTTTAAATCCAACTCTTTGAGCTTCTGGATTTATTGCTGCGGTTTGTACAAAAAACCATCCTTGTAATAAACTCATTACATTATGATACCAGTTAATGTC
>CAXICE010000124.1:0-5453 GCA_964022045.1 uncultured Polaribacter sp.
TAAGAAATAACTTTTCTTACCACGTTGTAATAACACATATTTATCAGCAATTAAATCGTTTGAAGTAATTGTATAATCTTCTTTTACTTTTTCTTTATTTACAGAAACAGCATTCTCTTTTAACGCTCTTCTTGCATCAGAATTTGAATTTAAAAAGTTGGTTTTTGCAGCTAAAGCACCAATCATATCTAATCCGTTATCAATATCCTCCTTTGAAACAGTTGCTTGAGGAACTCCATCAAACACATCTAAAAAAGTTTGTTCATCTAAAATTTTTAAATCTTCTGAAGTAGATTTTCCGAATAAAATATTAGAAGCAGCAATGGCTTTTTCATATTCTTCTTTTCCATGAACAGACACTGTAACCTCTTGCCCTAAACGCTTTTGTAAAACACGAACGTGTGGCGCTTCTTTATGTTCTTCAATTAAAGAATCAATAGTTTCTTTATCTAAAAATGTAAAGATTTTTATATACTTTTCTGCATCTTCATCAGAAGTGTTTAACCAATACTGATAAAATTTATAAGCTGATGTTCTTTTAGCATCTAACCAAACATTTCCACCTTCAGATTTTCCGAATTTAGACCCATCAGATTTAGTGATTAATGGACACGTAATTGCATATCCTTTTCCACCACTAATTCTTCTAATCAATTCTGTTCCAGTTGTAATGTTTCCCCATTGATCAGAGCCACCCATTTGCAATGTTGTTTCGTTCTCTCTGTATAAATGTAAGAAATCATAACCCTGAACCATTTGATACGTAAACTCGGTAAAAGACATGCCTTCTTTAGATTCTGAACTAATTCTGTTTTTTACAGAATCTTTTGCCATCATATAGTTTACAGTTATGTGTTTCCCAACATCACGAATGAATTCTAAAAAAGAAATTTCTTTCATCCAGTCGTAATTATTTACTAAAACGGCAGCGTTTTCTGCATCACTTTCAAAATCTAAAAAATGACCTAATTGTGCTTTTACACATTCTTGATTGTGACGTAATGTTTTTTCATTTAACAAATTACGTTCTGAAGATTTTCCTGAAGGATCACCTATCATTCCTGTTGCTCCACCAACCAATGCAATTGGACGATGACCACACCTTTGATAATGCGCCAACAACATAATCGGAACTAAATTACCAATATGTAAAGAATCTGCAGTTGGGTCAAAACCAACATAAGCACTTCTCATTTTTTCTAGCAAATGTTCTTCAGTTCCAGGCATGTCTTGATGCAACATTCCTCTCCACTTTAATTCTTCTATAAAATTTTTCATCATCATAAATTAATCAGTTAGCAAAGATACATTTATCGTTGAAAAAATTCTATTTTCGTACTATGATTTTAGTTACTGGTGGTACAGGTTTAGTTGGTTCACATTTATTATATCAATTAACAGTAGAAAACGAAAAGGTTAAAGCAATTTACAGAACTGAAAAAAGTTTAGAAGTTGTAAAAAAAGTATTTTCTTATTTTACAAATGATGTTGAAACACTGTTTTCTAAAATTTCTTGGATTAAAGCAGATATTACTGATATTCCGTCTTTAACAAAAGCTTTTTTAGATGTTGATATTGTATATCATGCTGCGGCATTGGTTTCTTTTGATGATAAAGAATATCGTAAAATGCGTCAAATAAATATTGACGGAACAGCAAATATTGTAAACCTTTGTGTTAGCAATGCTGTAAAAAAAATGTGTTTTGTAAGTTCGATTGCTGCAGTTGGAAATTCAATTAATAACGAAATTGTTACCGAAGAAAACGAGTGGTCTGTAGAAAGTGAAAGCAACGGATATTCTATTACAAAACATGGCGCAGAAATGGAAGTTTGGCGTGGAAGTCAAGAAGGAATTGATGTGGTTATTGTAAATCCTGGTGTAATTTTAGGTGCTGGTTTTTGGAATGTAAATACAGGTCAATTCTTTTCTAAAGTTGCTAATAATTTTAAATTTTATACAGAAGGAATTACAGGTTTTGTTGGCGTAAATGATGTTGTAAAAGCCATGATTTCATTGGTGAAAAGTGATGTTAAAAATGAACGTTTTATTTTAGTTTCAGAAAACAAATCGTTTAAAGATGTTTTTACAAATATTGCTGAAGAGTTGCATAAAAAACCGCCATCAATTCGTGTTTCAAAACTGCTTTCAAGTATTTTTAGAAGAGTAGATGGTTTTGTTACTTTTGTCACCAGAAAAAAACGATTAATTACTAAAGATTCTGTAAAATCTTTACACGGAAAAACTGAGTATACTTCAGAGAAAATTCAGAAAGCAATTTCATTTAAATTTGAGTCGATAAATCAAGTAATTAAAGAAGTTTGTGAGGTGTATGAAAAAGAAAACTAACTATTCTTTTTTATCTTTTAAACTTTCTTCTAAAGCCGCTTTTTTAGCAAGTAAAATTTCGTTTACTTCATTGTAAATTAGTTCGTATTCTTCTAATTTAGAAGTGTAATAAAAGTTACTACTTTCAAAACGCGTGCTATCAATTTTGTACTTATTGTATACTAAAGGAATGTAATTTATCTTACGCTGATTTTTAATGTTTTTTTCACTAAATGCACTTTTTGCGATAAATAAATCGGTTAATAAAAGCACCATAGAATCCTTCGGAATTAAATCTTTTGGTTTTTCTAAAATGGTATTGCTTGTGCAAGAAACCATGAAAATTAGCACTAAAAAAAACAGTGTTTTTTTCATTATTATCTATTAAAAGTTAAGCGTTCTCCTTTAATTTCTTCGTTAAACTTTCCGTTGTCAAACATTAAATTTCCGTTTACAAAAGTGTGCGTAATTGTTGAAGAAAACTGAGTTCCTTCAAACGGAGACCAACCACATTTGTATAAAATATTGTCTTTAGAAACGGTATTTGCAGCATTTGGGTTTACCAATACTAAATCGGCATAAAAACCTTCTTTTATAAATCCGCGTTTTTCAATTTTAAAGATTTTTGCAGGATTATGACACATTTTTTCTACGGCTTTTTCAATAGAAATTGTTCCGTCTTTTACTTTTTCTAAAATTGCTAAAAAAGCATGTTGCACTAATGGTCCGCCACTTGGTGCTTTTGTGTAAACATTACTTTTTTCTTCGATTGTGTGTGGCGCGTGATCTGTTGCAATTACATCAATTCTATCATCTAACAAAGCTTTCCATAAACCAGCTCTATCATTAGCCGTTTTTACTGCTGGATTCCATTTTATCAGCGTTCCTTTATCATCATAATCTTCATCAGAAAACCATAAATGATGTACACAAACTTCGGCAGTTATTTGTTTTTCTTCTAACGGAATGTCATTTCTAAATAAGTGCGTTTCTTTTTCTGTTGATAAATGAAAAATATGCAATCTCGCTCCAGTTTTTTTTGCCAATTCGATTGCTCTAGAAGATGATAAATAACAAGCTTCTTCGCTTCTAATTATTGGATGAAATTTTAACGGAATGTCATCACCATAAATACTTTTGTAATGCTCCGTATTTTTTCTAATCGTTGCTTCATCTTCACAATGTACAGAAATTAGCATTTTTGTTGATGAAAATATTTTTTCTAAAACCGCTTCATTATCCACCAACATATTTCCTGTAGATGAACCTAAAAATAATTTAATTCCGGCTACATTTTTTGGATCTGTTTTTAATAATTCTTCTAAATTATCGTTTGTTCCGCCAAACATAAAAGAATAATTCGCATACGAATCTTTGGCTGCAATTTTAAATTTATCTTCCAATAAATCTTGCGTTGTTGCTTGTGGATTTGTGTTTGGCATTTCTATAAAAGAAGTAATTCCACCTGCAATTGCCGCTTTACTTTCTGTGGCAATATTTGCTTTATGCGTTAAGCCAGGTTCTCTAAAATGCACTTGATCATCAATAAAACCAGGCAATAAAAAACTACCATTTGCATCAACAATTGTTGCGTTTTCTGGCGCAGAAATATTTTCTGAAATTTCTTTTATAATATTGTTTTCGATAAGTAAATCGCCAGTAAAAACAGTATTTTCGTTTACTATTTTAGCGTTTTTTATTAAGGTTGTATTCATGTTATTTTGGTAAGCCATTAAGACGTAATTTTAAAACTCCAAAAAGCGCTTCGTATACAATTGAGCCGCTCATTTTTGATTCTCCTAAAGTTCTATCAGTAAAAATTACTGAGACTTCTTTAATATTGAATTTATGTTTCCATGCTTTAAATTTCATTTCAATTTGAAAGGCATAACCCACAAATTTAATTTTATCTAATTGCATAGTTTCTAGCACATTTCTTTTGTAACAAACAAAACCCGCAGTTGTATCATGAATTGGAATTCCTGTTATAAAACGCACATATTTTGATGCAAAATAAGAAAGCAAAACACGTTTCATTGGCCAATTTACCACGTTAACGCCTTTAGAATATCTTGAGCCGATTGATACATCTGCGCCTTCTTTTTCACAAGCGTTATAAAGTCGAACTAAATCTTTAGGATTGTGAGAAAAATCAGCATCCATTTCTATGATATAATCGTATTTTTTATCGATTGCCCATTTAAACCCGTGAATATAAGCAGTTCCAATTCCGTTTTTTTCGGTTCTATTTTCAATAAATAGTTGATTAGGGAATTCTTTGATTAAATTGGTAACAATTGCAGAGGTTCCGTCAGGAGAATTATCATCAACAATTAAAACATGAAAAGCTTTATTTTGATTAAAAACAGCTCTGATTATCGCTTCGATGTTTTCTTTTTCGTTATATGTAGGAATGATTACTAAAGCGTCAGACATTTTTTTATTTAATAAAAAATAAGAGCAACAAATATACGCTAATTTATCACTAATTTTGTGTTATATTTTTCATAAAACAATTTAATGCAAGCTTTAGAACGTATAGAATTCTCTAATAATTGGGTAACACTTGTGTTTATATTATGCTTACTTTTATTATTTGTTTTAAAAATCTTAAACCCTCAAAAACTTTTTGAATATTCAAGAGCATTTTTTTTAAAAGGATTTATCGAAAAAAAGGCAGAAGAAAGAACTACTTTTTTTTCAGCCTTCAATATTGTTTTATACCTTTTTTTAGTATTAAATTATGCACTCTTTTTTACACACTTAGTTTCATTTCTTTCAGTTGATATTACAATTAATTTTCAATTGTATTTAAAAGTTACCGGAATAGTATTTGGTTATTATTCAGCTTTTAAGTTCATAGATTTTTTATTGTGTAATTTATTAGAAGTTAAATCTCAATTGGCAAATATAATTGCTGCAAAACTAGGCTACTCATATAATATTGCTTTATTTCTTTTTCCGTTTTTACTACTTGCAACTTATAGTTTCTTAAACATTTATGGATTATTAAGTGTATTTGTTGTATTATTTACATTAAGTTTTGTGCTAACCTTTATAAACAACAAAAACTTGATTATTAGTAAGTTGTTTTATTTTATTTTGTACCTTTGCGCACTTGAAATA
>CAXICE010000125.1:0-5438 GCA_964022045.1 uncultured Polaribacter sp.
ATCAACAAAAATTAGTACTACAAAAAATGCTGGTTATGGCGGAATTATAGGTTTTATTTCTGGAATGGTTGGTATTGGTGGCGGAATTTTCTTAGCACCATTATTGCATCTTACAAATTGGGATACGCCAAAAAAAATTGCAGCAACTGCAAGTTTGTTCATTTTAGTAAATTCTATTGCAGGTTTGGGCGGACAATATTTAAATCCTGAGTTTACAATTGATTGGAAATTAACCTCAATATTATTAATTACCGTTTTTATTGGCGGACAAATTGGAAGTAAATTGAGCAACAAATTCTTAAATCCAATTCAATTAAAAAAGGCAACCGCTATTTTAATTGCCTTTGTAAGTCTTCGAATTTTATGGAAATCGTTTTTCTAAGAAAGTAATTCTTCAATTTCTTGTTGATAATCGTACTGTAAATCTTCGTGTAAAGTAGCAACAGATTTTTTAATCAGCAATACTTGTCGATCAAAAGTATTTATCAATCTTGGACTTTTATTAATAGAAGGTTTAAAATTCTTTAATTTCTGACAGAAATAAATCAATAATTCTACTTCAGTTTCTTTCTTTTGAGAATATCGAATAAACTTTTTTGTAAGCGTTAAAATCTTACGAACGCTTTTTCTGATGTAGAAATAACTTTTGGTATTTATTTGTTCAAATAAATCATCTATTTGCTCTTTTACACTTTCAATATACGCTTCTTCATCCGAAGATTCGAACAATAAATACGTCAGTAATTCTTTATTTTCTTTCTTAAATTTTGACAAACGCAAACACAAATCAATCAATTCTTTTGAGTTTTTATAACCCAATTCGTCTTTGATTTTTTTTACTGTAACTGCTTTCATTTATTTCAACAATTCAAGTGTTACCAAATATGCGCAATGATCAGAAGCAATCGTATCACAAATAGTTTCTTTAGAAATTACTTTCCATTTTTTCTTTGGATGATACATTACGTAATCGATTTTTTTAATCGGAAACTCAGAAGGAAATGTCAACTTCGGATTTGCTTTATCATAAGAAGCTTTCCAAAAAGATTCTAAAATATTAATGGTTTTGCTATTTGGCGTATCATTTAAATCGCCTGATAAAATAGTAGGATATTTATTATTAGAAAACGCTTTATTGATTGCTTTTGCTTGCGAAACTCTATCAAAATCTGTTTTTAAATGATCTAAATGCGTGCCGATAAAAGAAATAGTATCGCCAGATTTTAATACAGTTGTAATTTCTAAAGCTGCTCTCGGCTCGTTTCCTTTGGTATACGGAAGTGCCACATTTTTGGTTGATAAAAATGAATATTTAGACAAAACTCCTTCGCCATATTCGCCGCCATCATAATACATTGCTCTACCAAAAACCGAAGCCATTTTTGTACGATAACCTAATTCTGTTGGTAAATCGTATTTTTTTGCTCTATTGGTTTTAAAATCTACTTCTTGTAGCGAAACAAAATCAGCATCTGCTTTTTTAATGACGTTTGCAATTATGTCTAAATCAAAACTTCCGTTGGTTGTTTTTCCGTGAAGAATATTAAAACTCAATATTTTTACAGTAACTTTTTCTTCTTTTTGAGCTAATAAATTTCCCAAAAAGAAGAAAAGCACTACAAATGATATGAATTTTCTTTGGTTCAAATTTTAGTTTTCACCCGGTATTTCTACCATTTCATTTACATCAGCATCATAATCTACACCATCAACTTTAAATCCGAATAAGTTAAAAAAATCATCACTATATCCTTTTAAATCTCCAATTTCAGATAAGTTTTCAGTTGTAGCAATTTGCCATAATTTATCAACTTCTGCTTGCACATCTTCGCGCATTTCCCAGTCGTCAATTCTAATTCTTCCGTTATCATCTAACAGCATTTCTTCGCCATTAAATAAACGTTCGCTATATAAACGTTGAATTTGCTCAATACATCCTTCGTGAATTCCTTTTGCTTTCATTATTTTATATAATAAAGAAATGTACAACGGAATAACCGGAATTGCAGAACTCGCTTGCGTTACCAATGCTTTATTTACAGAAACATATGCTTTTCCTCCAATCGATTTTAAATCATCAGAAATGGTAAAAGCCGTTGCTTCTAAATCGTCTTTTGCTGCTCCGATTGTTCCTTTTCTATAAACTGCTTCGGTTAATTTTGGCCCGATATAAGAATACGCAACTGTTGTTGCTCCTTCTGATAATAAGTTTTCAGAATTTAATGCATCCATCCACATTTTCCAATCTTCGCCACCCATAACTGCGACTGTATTTGGAATATCATCGCCTTCAGCAGGATTGATAGAAATTTCTGTTACATTTCCTGTGTGAAAATCTACTGTTTTGTTAGAGAAAACTCCGCCAATTGGTTTTAAAACCGACTTATAACGAACTCCAGTCTCTGGATGTGTTCTTACTGGTGAAGCCAAACTGTAAATTACTAAATCAACTTGACCTAAATCTTCTTTAATCATATCCATAGTTTTGCGTTTGATTTCGTTAGAAAACGCATCACCATTAATACTCTTTGCATACAAACCAGCTTTGTGCGCATGTTTTTCAAAAGCTGCTGTATTATAATAACCTGCCGAACCAGTTCTTCCTGGAGATGATGGTTTATCAAAAAATACTCCAATTGTTGCTGCATCTGATCCAAATGCACTTGAAATTCTTGATGCCAAACCAAACCCGGTTGAAGAACCAATTACTAGCACTTTTTTTGCGCCATTGATTGCTCCTTTGGATTTTACATATTCTATTTGATCGATAACATTTTGCTCACAACCTGTTGGATGTGCTGTTAAACAAATAAATCCTCTTGTTCTTGGTTCTATAATCATGATTGTTTGTTTTAGTTAAATAGTTCTCGACTGCGCTCGAACTGACAATTTAATGCCTCCTCGAGCGTAGCCGAGAGGTTTTTATATTGCTTACGAGTTTAAAAACTCAGTTACATTTTTATTTATTCTTTCTAATACATTTTCTGTATTTGCTTTTACAAAGGTTTCTCCTGTAATTTGCTCGTACAACTCTATATATCTGTTAGAAATCTCTGTAATTTTCTCATCAGACATTGATGGAATTTGCTGTCCGTCTAAACCTTGAAAACCATTTTCAATTAACCATTGACGGACAAATTCTTTTGATAATTGCTTTTGATTTTCTCCTTTTTCTTGACGCTCTTCATATCCATCAGCATAAAAATAACGAGAAGAATCTGGTGTATGAATTTCATCAATCAAAACAATTTTACCGTCTTTTGTTTTTCCGAATTCATATTTAGTATCTACTAAAATCAAACCGCGTTTTGCAGCAATTTCAGTTCCTCTTTGAAATAATGCTCTAGTATAATTTTCTAAAACGATGTAATCTTCTTCAGAAACAATTCCTTTAGAAAGAATTGCTTCACGAGTAATATCTTCGTCATGATCGCCGTTATCTGCTTTTGTTGATGGTGTAATTATCGGATTCGGAAATTTATCATTTTCTTGCATTCCTTCTGGCATCGCAACGCCACAAAGAATTCTTTTTCCAGCTTTATATTCTCTTGCAGCATGACCAGATAAATATCCACGGATAACCATTTCTACTTTAAACGGTTCGCATAAATGTCCGATTGCTACATTTTCATCTGGATTTGCAACCAACCAATTCGGAACAATATCAGAAGTATCGTTCATCATTTTTGTTGCAATCTGATTTAAGATCTGTCCTTTAAAAGGAATTTGACGTGGTAAAATAACATCGAAAGCCGATAATCTATCGGAAGCAATCATTACTAATACATCGTCATTTATATTGTAAACTTCTCTTACTTTTCCTTTATATACAGATTTCTGCTTCGGAAAGTTAAAATTAGTTTTGTTTATTGTGTTCATTTCTATTGTGTTGTTGTTGATGCAAAAGTAAAGGAAAACCTTTTGACTAACAACAAAAAACTATTCAGTTTCTATACTTTTATACGCAGTAATTATACGTTTTACTAATCGATGACGAATTACATCTTTATCATCTAAATACACTTGTGCAATTCCTTCAATATCTTTTAAAGCCAACAACGATTCTTTTAAACCAGAAACTTGTTTTCTTGGCAAATCTATTTGCCCAGGATCACCATTAATAATAAACTTTGCATGCTTTCCCATTCGGGTTAAAAACATTTTCATCTGATTATGCGTAGTGTTTTGCGCTTCATCTAAAATAACAAATGCATTGTCTAAAGTTCTACCACGCATAAATGCTAGTGGTGCAATTTGAATTACGCCTTTTTCTAAATGAGATTCTAATTTTTCGTGCGGAATCATATCGCGCAATGCATCATATAAAGGTTGCATATACGGATCTAATTTCTCTTTTAAATCGCCAGGTAAAAACCCTAAATTTTCTCCAGATTCTACCGCTGGTCTTGTTAAGACAATTCTTCTTACTTCTTTTTCTTTCAACGCTTTTACAGCTAACGCAACTGCCGTATATGTTTTACCTGTTCCGGCTGGACCAACGGCAAAAAGCATGTCGTTTTTTTGCATCATCGAAACCATTTTTCGTTGATTTACAGTTTGTGCTTTTATCAATTTACCATTAACGCCGTGCAACAAAATATCTTTTGCATTTACATCTGTTTTTTCTTCTTTTCCTGTTGATGTTAAAATGCGCTCAATACTATTTTCATCTAATTTATTGTACTTATTAAAGTAATTAATTAGCATTTCGAAACGTTTTTCAAACTCATCTAAAATCTCAGATTCACCATAAATTTTTAGTTTAACACCTCTTGCTACAATTTTAATTTTAGGAAAAAACTTTTTTAATAATGAAATTGTACTGTTTTGAGCTCCAAAGAATTCTTTTGGATCAATGTCGGTTAGATCAATTATTCTTTCTGTCAAATGATTCTATTTTAATTGGTTAACATTTTTTGATTTGTAATTATTTACGTAAAATAAAACGAGATAAAATCTATCTACTTTTTATACAAGAAAATTACGGATAAAAATTTAGAATTGATTAGCTTTGTGTAAAATTTTTGTGATTTTTTTGATTCCCGTTTTCACGGGAATGACAATTTAGAATTGAATTTAAGTTTACACTTAAATACTTTTTTCAAACAATATAACAGGTAGTTTTTACATGTCTTTAATTACATTAACAACAGATTTCGGAACTAAAGATCATTTTGTAGGTGCTGTTAAAGGTGCAATCTACACAGAATTACCTGATGCAAAAATTGTTGATATTACCCACGAAATTTCTCCGTTTGGCATTACAGAAACGGCGTATATCTTAAAAAACTCTTACAAAAGTTTTCCTGAGAAAAGCATTCATATTGTTGGCGTAGATTCTGAATTGAGCCCTGAAAACAAACACATTGTAATTTTATTAGACAATCATTATTTTATTTGTCCAGATAACGGATTAATCTCTATGATTGCTTCAGAAA
>CAXICE010000126.1:0-5362 GCA_964022045.1 uncultured Polaribacter sp.
TTGTCATTCCGTCGTATAAATCTAAATATCTACGTAAAAAACGCGGATTAAATTCGTGTGTCATTCCTAACATATCATGCGTAACTAAAACTTGGCCGTCAACTCCTCCACCAGCGCCAATTCCAATTACAGGAATCGAAATACTTTCTGCAACTTTTTTTGCCAACGCCGCAGGAACTTTTTCTAAAACTACAGCAAAACAGCCAATACGTTCTAGCATTAATGCATCTTGCAATAATTTATCAGCTTCTTCTTCTTCTTTTGCTCTAACGGTATAAGTTCCGAATTTATAAATAGACTGTGGTGTTAAACCTAAATGTCCCATCACCGGAATTCCGGCATTTAAAATTCTCTTAATCGAATCTTTTATTTCTTTTCCGCCTTCTAATTTTACAGAATGACCTCCAGATTCTTTCATAATTCTAATGGCAGAACGCAACGCTTCTTTTGGATCTGATTGATAACTACCAAAAGGTAAATCAACCACAACCAAACTTCTATCAATTCCTCTAACTACAGAGCTTGCATGATAAATCATTTGATCTAATGTAATTGGCAACGTGGTTTCATGCCCAGCCATTACGTTAGATGCAGAATCGCCCACTAAAATGACGTCAATTCCGGCGCCATCAACGATTTTTGCCATCGTGTAATCGTAAGCTGTTAACATTGATATTTTTTGACCATTAGCTTTCATTTCTACTAATGATTTTGTGGTAACTCTTTTATATTGTTTTTTTGCAACAGACATTTTATATACTTTTTAAGTGTGGTAAAAATACACAATTATTTTGTTCGGATTTTCTTTTTTATGGTAGTTAATCTTCCGTTAAACTTTAAAAAGTAGTATTTTTAGTTGTTGTATTTCAATAGATTTACAAAACTTAATACTATTAAACATGAAAAAATTAATCACACTTTTACTTTTAGCAACTTTTACATTTTCTGTAAATGCACAAAAAAAAGATGATAAAAAAGCCATTAAAACAACCATAGAAAACTTTTTTAAAGGATTTCATAAAGGCGATGTTGCTTTGTTAAAAACGACAATTCATAAAGATTTATATTCTCAATCCACTATGGTAAACAGAAAAGGAAAAAGTATAATTACACCAGGATCTAAGGCTTACGAAATGTTGATTAATTTTTCTAAAAACGTAAAACCAACCGATAATTATTTCGAAAAAATACTTTCTTATACAATTCATGTTGATGGAAATTTAGCGTCGGTTTGGACGCCTTACGAGTTTTACAATAAAGGTAAATTCAGTCATTGTGGATCAAACTCTTTTCAACTTTTCAATAATAATGGCAATTGGGAAATTGTGTATTTAGTTGATAATAGAAAAAAAGATGCTTGTAAAGCATCACAAAAATAGTCATCATTCAAAAAAGATTTTTTAGTTTAAATTGAATATCTTTGGTATTCAGAAACAAGAATGTCAGAAACTTCAACCAAACATACTTTAGATCCAAATACTTGGATTGATAAATACGCAGATTATTTATTTAATTATGCTATAGCTCGTGTAAATGATAGTGATATTGCTAAAGATTTAGTGCAAGAAACCTTTTTTGCTGGATTAAAATCTGCCAAAAACTTTGAAGGAAAAGCTGCAGAAAGAACTTGGTTAGTTGCTATTTTAAAAAGAAAAATAATAGATTATTATCGTAAAATAAATTCTAAAAAAGGAAAAGCCGAAGTTAGAATGAATTTTTATCAAGATAGCGATAATGAAGGACGCTGGCTAGAAGAACGTGTTCCACAAACTTGGGGTAATGATGCCGATAAATTAATTGAAACAACTGAGTTAAAGTCTGCTTTAGATCAATGTATTGATAATTTGCCAGAAAAATATGCTATGGTTTTTAGAATGAAAACGATTCAAGAATTTGAAACTGAAGAAATTTGTAAGGAGCTAGACATAACTGCGTCAAATCTGTGGGTAATTATCCATAGAGCTAGAACTCAGCTTAGAAAATGTATGGAAGATAACTGGTTTAATAGTTAATAATAGCATGGGAAAATTTATAATATCTTGTGATGAAGCAACAACCATTTGCGACAAAAGTCAATATGGTGAAGCTACATTTTTTGAAAAAATTAAGCTAAATTTTCATTTCATAATTTGTAAAGTCTGTGGAAAATATTCTAAACAGAATGCAAAATTGAGCAAAGTTTATAAGATGAAAGCACATGATTGTAAAAAAGACAAGCATTGCATGTCTACCGAAGACAAAGCGCAATTAAAAAAGCAACTTCAAGAACTAGAAGCTTAAAAAATGCATTTCTTACCTGAAAAAATAGATGATTATGTGGTTGCACATTCTCAGAACGAACCTCAAATTTTAAAAGAACTTTCTAAAGAAACTTGGCAAAAAGTTTTGAATCCAAGAATGTTAAGCGGTGCTTTTCAAGGGCGTATTTTATCAATGATATCAAAACTTGTTCACCCAAAAAGTGTCTTAGAAATAGGAACTTATACAGGTTATTCCGCATTGTGTATTGCTGAAGGTTTGCATCCAGAAGGAAAAATACATACGATTGATAAAAACGAAGAATTAGAAAGCTTACAAAACAAATATTTCGAAAAAGCTGGATTTAAAAACCAGATTCAACAATATGTTGGAAATGCGCTGGAAATTATTCCAACCTTAGATACAAAATTCGATTTGGTTTTTATCGATGCAGACAAATCAAACTACATTAATTACTTTCATTTAATTATTGATAAAATGAATGCTGGCGGAATTATATTATCCGATAATGTACTTTGGAGCGGAAAAGTTGTTGAGAAATTAGATCCAAAAGATATTGACACAAAAGTGCTGTTGGAGTATAATAAATTGTTGAACTCTGATGAAAGAATAGAAACTGTTCTGCTACCAATTAGAGACGGATTAACAGTTAGTAGAGTTAAATAATAGATTGCGATCTATATGAAGCAATCTTTTTATTAAAAATAAGATTACTTCGTCGAAAAAACTCCTCGTAACGACATTACATATTCCTTTTTATAGGACCGGTAATTTCGTCTTTTACTTTGTTAATTTCTTCGGTAACATCTTTTGCAATATTTAAATCAACGCCTTGCTTATCTGCAGTTTCGCTAATTTCTTTTTTAATATCGTTGGTTGCATCTTTAAGTTGACGCATTCCTTTACCTAAACCACGTGCAATTTCTGGAACTTTATCTGCACCAAATAACATTACCACGATTAAACCGATGATAATAATTTCTGGGCCACCAATAAATAAAAAAGTTGTACTCATACAAATGCAAAGTTAACCATTTCTGTTATTAGATTCTAAAAATAATTGTAATTTAGAATCGCAAACCAAACTTTTTAAAACGATGCTTAAAAGATTATTTTTCAGCTTTTTAATAATTGCTTTTTTTATCAGTTGTAAAACAGCAAAAATCAACAGAACAATTTCCAAAAAAGTAGCAACACCTTTTTACCAAAATCAATTTACAGGTATTTATGTGTATGATATAAACGCCGATAAAGAAGTGTATAATTACAATGGTGACAAGTATTTTACACCAGCAAGTAACACAAAAATATTTACCTTATTTACAGGATTAACAATGCTTTCAGATTCAATTCCGGCATTTAAATACGCCGTAAACAAAGACACCATAACCATTCAAGGAACTGGAGACCCAACATTTTTACACAATTATTTTAAAGACAGTACGGCTTTAAAAATGATTGATAAATACGCGAAAGCAAATATTATAATTGATAATATTACTGATAAACGGTATGGTCCAGGTTGGGCTTGGGAAGATTTTGATAGTTATTTTAGTGCAGAAAGAAGTGCTTTTCCGATGTATGGAAATGTGGTTACTGTAAAAAACGAAGATTCAATTGTAGTACAACCAGCTTTTTATCAATCTAAAATAAAGATTACTGAAAATTTTTATGGAAGAGACGAATTTAAAAACAACTTTTACTTTAGAAAAGACAGAAAATCAGAAACTGAAATTCCGATGTTGATCGATTCTACGCAAATCGCTACTTTATGGAACGACATTTTACCTAATAAAATTTCTGTTATAAAATCATCCGTATTGCAACCGTCAACCATTGCGTATAGTGTTCCTTCGGATAGTTTATACCGACGTATGATGGAAGTAAGCGACAACTTTTTAGCCGAGCAAATTTTGGTATTGGCTTCTTCTACTTTATCGGACACGTTGAGTTCTAATAACGTTCGGAAATACGTACTAGAAAATCAGTTGAAAGAATTAAAACAACAACCGCGTTGGGTTGATGGTTCTGGTTTGAGTCGTTATAATTTATTTTCACCAATGTCTTTTGTAGAAGTGTTGCGTAAAATGTATACAATGATTCCGCAAGAACGTTTGTTCAATTTATTTCCTGTTGGTGGCGAATTCGGAACCATAAAAAATTGGTATGCCGGAAAAACAAAACCCTATGTTTTTGCAAAAACTGGAACCGTTGGCAACAACCACAATGTTAGTGGTTATTTATTGACTAATTCTGGTAAAGTGTTGGTGTTTAGTTTTATGAACAATCATTTTAAGAAAACAAACAACCAAGTTAGAACACAAATGCAAACTACTTTTGAATGGTTGCGAGATAATTATTAGTTAATGAAAAAAGCACTTTATTTTTTAGCATTATTAATCTTTACAAATTCTGTAGTTGCTCAAAATTCTGGAATTAAACTCAATAAAAGAAAACTTAAAAAATCAATAAAGAGTTTTATTACTTCTCAGTTACAATCAAGTTACAAACCAATACTTGACAATAAAATACTTCAGAAATCAACTAGTAGCACGAAAAACTTAAGTGATTATTTTACATCAGATTACTTTTATTTAATCCACAAATTAAATATTAAATCAAAAGAAGATATAATAAATTTCGACAAGTTTTTTAGTGAAGAAGAATTCAAATTCATCAGAATTCAAATCCAAAATAATAAACATAAAAAATGGACAGAATTTTTTAATAATAAAGATGTTAAAATAAATGCAATCTTCAAAAAAAATGACTCTATTATTAAACATTTACGCAGGTTTAAAACTTGGGCCGATATATATAAAGCCAACAACTCAAAAGATATTTTAAGTCTAAATGGGAAAACTAGATTTTTTTCAATCCCCGTTTTTAATAAAGATTTTTCTTATGCAATTGTTTATATAGAGGGTTCGGGTTCAGGAGAACTTAGAGTATTTAAACATGAAGATAATAAATGGGTTCTTTTTGGAGTTGGCGGACTTTGGACTTCAGATTAAATCTTAAAACTCAATTTAGCCTGTCGATCATACATAATAATACTTCCAGCAACAGAAACATTTAAACTTAATTCTGATTTAAATTTCAC
>CAXICE010000127.1:0-5358 GCA_964022045.1 uncultured Polaribacter sp.
GTACTAATTATTGGAAGTGGACCTGGAGGTTATGTAACTGCTATTAGAGCTTCACAATTAGGCTTTAAAGTTGCCGTAGTTGAGAAAGAAAATTTAGGTGGAATCTGTTTAAACTGGGGTTGTATTCCTACAAAAGCATTGTTAAAATCTGCTCAAGTTTATGATTATTTAAAGCATGTTGATGAATATGGTTTAAAAGCAGAAGCAATCGACAAAGATTTTGAAGCTGTAATAAAAAGAAGTCGTGGTGTTGCTGAAGGAATGAGCAAAGGGATTGAGTTTTTAATGAAGAAAAACAAAATCGATATTATTGATGGTTTTGGAAAAATTAAAACGGGTAAAAAAGTTGATGTAACTGATGCTGACGGTAAAGTAACAGAATATGCTGCAGATCATATTATTATTGCAACAGGAGCACGTTCTAGAGAATTACCAAACTTACCACAAGATGGTAAAAAAGTAATTGGATATAGAGAAGCAATGAGTTTACCAACACAACCAAAATCTATGATTGTTGTAGGTTCTGGAGCAATTGGTGTTGAGTTTGCACATTTTTACAATTCTATGGGAACTGATGTTACGATTGTAGAATTTATGCCAAATGTTGTTCCGGTTGAAGACAAAGATGTTTCTAAACAATTTGAACGTTCTATCAAAAAAGCAGGAATTAAAGTAATGACAAATTCTTCTGTAGAATCTGTTGATACTTCTGGTGATGGTGTTAAAGCAACGGTTAAAACTAAAAAGGGAGAACAAACTTTAGAAGCTGATATTTTATTATCGGCAGTTGGAATTAAAACAAATATTGAAAACATCGGATTAGAAGATGTTGGAATTGTTACTGATAGAGATAAAATTTTAGTAAACGATTTTTATCAAACAAATTTACCAGGTTATTATGCTATTGGTGATGTGGTTCCTGGTCCAGCTTTAGCACACGTTGCTTCTGCAGAAGGAATTACTTGTGTTGAGAAAATTGCAGGATTACATACAGAAGCAATCGATTATGGAAATATTCCTGGTTGTACGTATGCAACTCCAGAAATTGCATCTGTTGGTATGACAGAAGAAAAAGCAAAAGAAGCTGGATATGAATTAAAAGTTGGAAAATTCCCGTTTTCTGCTTCAGGAAAAGCAAAAGCAGCTGGAACTCCAGATGGTTTTGTAAAAGTAATTTTTGATGCAAAATATGGAGAATGGTTAGGTTGTCATATGATTGGTGCTGGTGTTACAGACATGATTGCAGAAGCTGTTTTAGGAAGAAAACTAGAAACAACTGGTCATGAAGTTTTAAAAGCAATTCATCCACATCCAACAATGAGTGAAGCGGTTATGGAAGCAGTTGCTGCAGCTTATGATGAAGTGATTCATTTGTAGGATTTTAGAAATAACATATTTAATTAGAAACCGAAGCTTAACTGCTTCGGTTTTTTTATATTTGAAACTTCAATAATTTTTCATGAAAAAACAGGTTTTACTTACACTCTTCCTTTTAACTTTTTGCGCTGGATTTAGTCAACAAAAAAACATTTGGCATTATATAGAAAATGAGCAAGTAATTTCTGAGAATAAAGAAGATGCGCATGCAAGTTTTACTTCGTTTTCATCTTTTTCAAGTTTTTTAAAAAACACACCTCAATTTAAGAAATCATTAAATGGTGTTTGGAAATTCAATTGGGTTAAAAATCCTGCGAACAGACCAACACAGTTTATGAAACCAAACTTCCTTTTAAATGATTGGAAAGAAATAAAAGTGCCATCTAATTGGGAAGTTGAAGGTTTTGGAACACCAATTTATGTAAATCATCAATACGAATTCTCTGATTATAAAGCAATGGTTGCTGATGATATGGAATTGATTGATAGAATTTACCCAAAAAATCCAGGGAAAGTTCCACATAATTACAATCCGGTTGGTTCTTACAGAAGAGATTTTGAAATTGATAGCACTTGGACAGGAAAAGAGATTTTCTTACATATTGGCGCCATGAAATCTGGTGGATTCGTTTGGTTAAACGGACGATATATTGGGTATTCTCAAGGAAGTAAATTGCCAGCAGAATTCAACATTACAAAAGCTGCAAAAAAAGGTAAAAACACAATTGCAATTCAGGTTTTTAGATGGACAGACGGAAGTTATTTAGAAGCGCAAGATTTTTGGAGAATTAGTGGAATTGAACGCGATGTTTACATTTATGCACAACCTAAAGTTAGAATTCAAGATATTGATGTACAAACTTTTTTAGACGATACCTATACACAAGGTTTTTTAGAGATTGAAGTTGATTTTCAAAATCATGAAAAGTTTAACAAAGAGCTTTTTGTTTCTTATCAATTATTTGATTCAGAAAATATTATGATTGCTGAGCAAGAAAACAACACAGCGGTTTCTCCAAAAAGAAGAAAAAGCACACAGTTTTCTACAAATATCATCGATCCGAAAAAATGGAGTGCAGAACATCCAAATTTATATACGTTAAGAATTACTTCTAGAGACGCAAATAAAAACTTAATAGAAGTTACTGAGCAAAAGATTGGTTTTAGATCTGTAGAAATTAAAAAAGGTTTATTGCTTGTAAACGGTCAAGTGGTTACTTTAAAAGGTGTAAATGCACATGAAGCGAATCCAGAAACTGGTCATGTAATGAATGAAACGTTGATGTTAAAAGACATCAAAATGTGGAAAGAAAATAACATTAATGCGGTTCGTTTAGCGCATTATCCAAGAAGCAGACGTTTTTATGAATTGTGTAATTTATACGGAATTTATGTAGTTGACGAAGCCAATATAGAGTCGCACGGAATGTATTATGGAGAATATACTTTAGCCAAACAAAGAAGATGGATTAAATCGCATAAAGACAGAATGTTGCGAATGGTTGAGCGTGATAAAAATCACCCATCAGTAATTATTTGGTCAATGGGAAATGAAGCTGGAAACGGAGTTGTTTTTTATGAAGGATATGAAGCCATTAAAAGATTAGACAAAAGTAAACGACCAATTCAGTACGAAAGAACCTACAAATCTGGAAACAATTTGTATAATATGGATTGGAATACAGATATTATTGTTCCGCAATATCCATCACCAGCAACTTTTGAAAGAATTGGACAAACAAAAACGGATCGTCCGTTTATTCCGAGTGAATATGCACACTCAATGGGAAATAGCACTGGTAATTTTGTTGATTATTGGGATATTATTGAAAAATATGAACATTTACAGGGCGGTTTTCTTTGGGATTGGGTAGATCAATCTATTTGGAAAACTAATAAGGAAAAAGAAAAATATTACGCTTATGGTGGCGATTTTGGAGAAAATATGCCAACCGACAATTCGTTTTTAAACAACGGAATTGTTTTTCCTGATAGAACTCCGCAACCTGCTTTATACGAAGTTAAAAAAGCACAAGAGTTTATTAATTTTAAAGATTTTGTTGAAACGAATGCTAATAATGTAAGTGTTAAAATTGAAAATCTGTACGATTTCACAAATTTAAATCAGTTTGATTTTAAAGCTATTGTAAAAGCAAATGGAGAGGTTTTAAAAACCATTGATTTAAAAGACATCGACTTAAAAGCACACAAAAGTAAGTTGGTAAATATTCCTTTAACCGGAATCAGCTTTAAAGAAAATACAGAATATTTTATTGATTTTTCTGCAACAACAAAGAAGAAATGGGGTTTATTACCAAAAGGTTTTGAAGTTGCCAAAGAACAAGTTTATTTAAGTAAAAAATTCAAAACAAAAACAGTAAAAGTTGATAATGGTTGGTATTTAAAATCAACTGACAACAGCAATGAGTTTATCATTTATAATAATTATATAAAAGTTGCTTTTGATAAAAAGAAAGGTAATATTATTTCTTACGTTTATAAGAATCAAGAATATATTAATAACAAAAAAGGGCCACAAATTAATTTTTGGAGGGCACCAACAGACAATGACTTAGGAAACAAAATTCAAATGCAAAATCTTGGTTGGAAAAACGCAACTTTAAATCCAGTTGTTTCTAAATTTAACTTTAAAAAAATAGACAACAATTTAATTCAAGTTACTGTAAATCAACAATTACCAACAGTAAAAACAACACATACAACTATTTACACTGTAAATGGAAATGGCGTTGTAAAGATAGAAAACACGTTAAATGAATCTTCTTATAAAGGTGATATTCCTCGCGTTGGAATGCGCATGCAAATTCCGAAAAAATTTAAAGATGTAACGTATTATGGTCGTGGACCTTGGGAAAATTACCAAGACAGAAAAGCATCCACTTTTATAGATGTTTTTAAAACTACAGTTTCAGATTTTTATGTTCCATATATTCGTCCGCAAGAAAACGGAAATAGAACAAACGTTCGTTGGATGGCATTAATGGATGGCGAAGAATATGGTTTGTTGATTTCTTCTCCTTCTCAAAAAGGATTAAGTATTTCTGCTTTGCATATGCCAAATGAAGATTTTGATATAACAGATGGTTTAGATTATTCTAAAGAGAATAAAAAAGCCAATTTTAGCAAGCATACTATTGATATTAAAGAGCAAAATTTAGTACAATTAAATATTGATTTCGCACAACGTGGTTTAGGAGGCGATAATAGTTGGGGTGCAAAACCTCAAGAGAAATATCAGTTAAAAAGCAATAAAGAATATTCGTATTCTTTTTATTTAATTCCGTTTACAAGCGGAACAGTTCCTAGATTTGTAGAATTACAACAACAATTTAAATAATGGCTATTACTTCAGAAAACAAGAAAGAAACATATAAAGCATTAACAATTGCTACCGTTAAAATTACTATTACAGGTATTGTAATTGGTGTTTTTCATGAATATGATTTCTGGGTCGGATTGTTATTATTTATTAGGTTAATTGCATTTTTATATAAAAACTACTTTAAAGCAACTTCTAAAAATTGGGTGCTTTTAGCTGGAATGATTATTACCGGAATCTTAGGAATTTGTGCAGAAATTTGGGGAGTAAGTTTTCAGTATTGGGAATATCACGATTTAACAAACAACAGACAATTACCATATTGGCTGCCTTTTGCGTGGATGTTTGCTTTTCGATTTATTTATGTTTTAGAAAGTAAATTAATTGTTTCAATGCAATTAAAAAAGATGAGTCATAAAACGTGGCTTGCCATTTTTATCACCGCATTTTTTCCTGCTTACGGAGAAGTAATTACAATAAACTTAGGCGTTTGGACGTATTCTTGGCCATATCAATTTTTAGGTGTTCCGCTATATGCCGTAATTTGTTTAGTTGCATTACATATGGGAATCAACTTTATATTGAGTATTTGGGTGAAAAAGAAAAAAATTAAAGACCCAGTTTTTATTAGTGAAGAATAA
>CAXICE010000128.1:0-5341 GCA_964022045.1 uncultured Polaribacter sp.
TATAAATTCTTTAATTTACTTCCAAAAAGTAATAACAATATAATTGGAATTGCTAATAAGCCAACCATTAATGTCTGTTGAAAAATTAGATTTGGCATTAAGATTAAAGCAATTACAAATCCGCCAATTGCGCCACCTAAATGTGCCGAATGACCAATGTTTCCTAATTGTTTTTTCATTCCGTAAATAGAATAGATTAAATATCCAACACCAAAAATGTATGCTGGAATAGGAATTGGCAACGGAAACAACATTAAAGTCATATCAGGATATAATAAAATTGCTGCATATAAAATTCCAGAAACGGCTCCTGAAGCACCAACTGCACTGTAATATGGTTCGTTTTTATGATAAAAAATAGAATACATATTTCCTGCTAATAAACTACCTAAATAAATAATTAGAAAATTAATGTTTCCCATAAATCCAGCAACAATTCCGCCAAATAAATACAAAGCATACATGTTAAATCCAAGATGCATCCAATCTACATGTAAAAAACCAGAGGTAAACATTCGTACCTTTTCTCCTCCAAGTATTTTACCAACCTGAAACTTATATTTATCTAAAAAAGCATATTCATTAAAGCCTTTTATTGATATTAAAACATTGGCAATTATAATTCCTAATACAAATTGATTCATTTCTTATGCGTATTTGTTTACAAACTTAACGTAAAACTATCTAAAAGATTGGTTTCTTTATAAGAAAATTATATCCGATATTTGCAATTCAAAAATACAGATGCACAAACTTGTTTTTTATTTATCATCCCCAATAATTTGGTTATTTTCTAAACTTCCATTTAGCATATTATATGTTATATCTGATGGGCTATATTACATTCTTTTCTATATTGTTGGCTATCGAAAAGCTGTAGTTTTAGACAATCTAAAATTATCATTTCCTAACAAAACAGAACAAGAGTTAAAACTAATTAGAAAACGTTTTTTTAAACACTTTACAGATGTTTTTATTGAAAGTATCAAAAGTTTTTCAATCAGTAAAGAAGAGTTAAAAAAGAGGTATCATTATAAAAACCCCGAGGTTGTTAATGAAGTTGCAAAGCAAGGAAAAAGTATAATTTTATTAGGTTCTCATTATGCAAACTGGGAATGGATTATTTCTACTCCATTAGTTTTAGATATTGAAATTTTTGCTGCTTACACAAAGCTTGAAAATAAGTATTTTGAAAAAGCAATAAAAAAGAACAGAACAAAATTTGGATTGATTGGGTTTAAAACAACTGAGTTTATAAAATACATGATGTCTAATATTAAAAATAAAAGACAAGGTTTATATATTTTATTAAGTGATCAATCGCCACAAGTTGAAAAAACATTTTACTGGAAAGAGTTTTTAGGAATTAAAGTTCCAATTCATACAGGTGCAGAAATGCTTTCTAAAAAGTTTGATTGTGCTGTAATTAATTACAGTTGTAGAAAAGTTAAAAGAGGTTATTACGAAATCGAGTTTGAAACAATCACTACCACTCCAAAAGAGTTTGAAGATTATCAAATAATGGACAAATATTTAGAAATTACTGAAGCCCTTATTCGTGAAGAACCATCTTATTATTTATGGTCTCATAAGCGATTTAAACACAAAGATAAAGCACCTAAATAAAAAAAGCTTTGAATTAAAAATTCAAAGCTTTTTTTACTTAGTTAGTAAACCATTTTTTTACCAATTCTTTTTCTATAGATTGATATGATTTATGCTTGTAATCATTATTTATCGCATCGTAATCGTAATCTTTTTTCCATTCTTCAACGTTTACACACACAGCTTTTAAAGCATCGCAAATAAAATCTACTTCTGAATCTTTTATAGTTGGATGAATTGACAAACGAATCCATCCAGGTTTTTCAACTGAACAACCTTCAATAATTTGTTTTTCAATGGCTTTAGATGTTTGCTGATCTACATTTAATAAAAAGTGACCATAAGTACCAGCACAAGAACAACCACCTCTCGTTTGAATTCCGAAACGATCATTTAATAACTTTACAATTAAATTAAAGTGTACATTATCAACATAAAAAGAAAAAATCCCTAAACGTTTTTTATGATTCGGTGCTAAAATATTTACATTCGGAATTGCTTCTAAACAAGCAAATAATTTTGCATTGATTTCTTCTTCTCTATCATGAATTTTATCGGTTCCCATTTTCTCTTTTAACTGAACACATAAAGCAATTTTTATGGTTTGTATAAATGCTGGTGTACCGCCATCTTCTCTGGTCTCTACATCGTCAAAATAATCATGATCTCCCCATGGATTTGTATAACTTACTGTTCCTCCTCCTGGATTATCAGGAACTACATTTTTGTATAATTTTTTATTAAAAATCAACACGCCAGAAGTTGCTGGTCCGCCCAAAAATTTATGTGGTGAAAAGAAAATTGCATCTAAATACGCATCTTCATTTGCTGGATGCATATCAATATCTACATAAGGTGCAGAACATGCAAAATCTACAAAACACAATCCGTTGTGCTTATGAATAATTTGTGCTACTTTATGGTAATCCGTAATAATTCCTGTTACATTAGAACCTGCAGTAATTGATGCTATTTTTACAGGTCTGTTTTCATGCTTTTTAATGAGTTTTTCAAAACTATCAAAACACAATAATCCAGCATGATTACAAGGAATCACCTCAACATCTGCAATAGTTTCTAACCAAGAAGTTTGATTAGAATGATGCTCCATATGAGAAACAAAAACAATTGGTTTCATTTCGTCTGGAACATTTGTAAACTCTTTTAAAGAATCACAAATTTTTAATCCTAAGATACGTTGAAATTTATTTACAACGCCAGTCATACCAGAACCTTCAGTAATTAAAACATCATCTTCAGAAGCATTTACATGCTTTTTAATAATGTTTCTAGCTTCGTGATATGCTAACGTCATTGCTGCTCCACTAGTTGATGTTTCTGTATGTGTGTTAGCAACAAAAGGTCCAAAATCGTTTATTAATTTTTCTTCAATTGGTCTGTACAATCTACCGCTTGCAGTCCAATCTGTATAAATTAAATGTTGTTCTCCGTAAGGTGATTCAAATGTTTGATCTACACCAACAATGTGTTTACGAAACTGATCAAAGTAGTTTTCTAATGATTTCATTTTTTACGTAATTAAAATAATCTAAACCTTCCACCGAACACAATTGTATTCTCAATAAATGTAAAACTTTGAGAAGCTGAGTCAGATGCACTTTTTGTAGTTCTAATATCCGACATGTTTATGTAACCAAATTTCACATCAGATTGTATAAAAAAATGTTTCAAGAAAGTAATGTTTAGTCCTACACTTGCTGAGATTCCCCAACCTGCAACATGAAAATCATCATATCTTTCTTTATTTAATAATTTTGTATTTGATTTCGGGAATAAAAACCCAGCTCCTAAACCTTCTGTTAAATTTATCTGTAAATTTTTAGAATTCAACCCAATTAAGTGACTAAAATCATCAAAACGTTTTACCTCTACATTGATATAGTTTAAGCCATCTGTATGCTCAAAAGTTAAAAAGTTTTCAGTTAATTTAATAAGCTCATTCGTATATACTTTATCAAAAGAAGACCCTGTATTAATAGTTCCATTAATCTTTACATTTTGATCTGCATTCATCACATATTTCATGTGATCTACTCCTATTGAAACAGTATAATTTTCTTTAAAAAAATAGCCAATACGATAATTTGTTTGCGGAATTGTAATTCTGTCTAGTCTAAAATATGGATTTAAACCAAATTTTGTTGGACGGTCATTTGCTGTTACATCAGATAAGGTAAAATTATAATTATCTCCTTTAAAACGAATATCAGAGTTAGAAAAAGTCCCTCTATTCCATCCCCAATAGACATAAAATTTTCCTTTGTTGTTTTGTTGGTATTGACCTTTCTGTTGTGCATACGATGAAAATATGCTTAAGAGCATAAAAACCGATACAAACTGTATTTTGATACTTTTATTAGGCGATAACATCCTCTATTTCTTTTATAAATCGTTTTGCTAAATTATCTGCGTTTTCTTGCGAATTACTTTCTGTGTAAATTCTAATAATTGGTTCTGTATTTGATTTACGCAAATGTACCCATTCGTTTTCAAAATCAATTTTAACACCATCAATGGTATTTACATCTTCGTGTTGATATTTAGAAGCCATTATTTCCAACACTTCATCAACATTAATTTGTGGTGTTAACTGAATTTTATTTTTACTCATAAAATAACTTGGATATGAATCTCTTAGTTCTTTACAAGACATTTTTTGATTTGCTAAATGCGATAAAAACAACGCAACTCCAACTAAAGAATCACGTCCGTAATGCGAAGCTGGATAAATAATTCCTCCATTTCCTTCACCACCAATTACCGTATTGGTTTCTTTCATTTTAATCACCACATTTACTTCTCCAACTGCAGAAGCTGTATATGTTCCACCATGTTTTTCTGTAACATCGCGTAATGCTCTAGAAGACGATAAATTAGAAACGGTATTTCCACCGCCTAATTTTCCTAATACATAATCTGCACAAGCAACCAATGTATATTCTTCACCAAACATAGAACCATCTTCAGAAATCAATGCTAATCTGTCAACATCTGGGTCCACAACAATTCCGAAATCTGCTTGTTCTTTTACAACCAATTCAGAAATATCTGTTAAGTGTTCTTTTAAAGGTTCTGGATTGTGAGGAAATTGTCCGTTTGGTTCACAATACAATTCAACACAATCAACATTTAATTCTTTTAATAAAGCCGGAATAAAAATTCCACCAGTAGAATTTACACCATCAACCACTACTTTAAAATTGGCTTTTTTGATTGCTTCAACATCTACTAATTCTAGATTTAAAACTTCTTGAATGTGTTTTTGTAAATAGCTTTTATCTTTAGAATACGTTCCTAAATCATCTACATCTGCAAACGTAAAATCGTCGTTTTCTGCTTTTTGTAAAATCAACTCACCTTCTGCTCCATTTAAAAACTCTCCTTTTTCGTTTAATAACTTTAAGGCGTTCCATTGTTTTGGATTGTGAGAAGCGGTTAAAATAATTCCACCTTGCGCATTTTCTAACGGAACAGCAACCTCAACAGTTGGCGTTGTAGACAAACCTAAATCGATTACATCAATTCCTAATCCAACCAAGGTATTGGCAACCAAACTAGAAATCATTTTACCAGAAATTCGAGCATCTCTACCAATTACAACTTTTACTTTTTTCTCTTGTGCTGAACTTGATTCAGCATCTATATTATTTCTTTCTAGAATAAAAGCACCATAAGCCGAAGCAAATTTTACAGCATCGATTGGTGTTAAATTATC
>CAXICE010000129.1:0-5334 GCA_964022045.1 uncultured Polaribacter sp.
ACAACCTATCAAATTGAAGAACAATTTACAAATGCCAATCAGAAGGATTTAAATTTATTGGCAAATAATACCAACGGAAACGTGTATTTTTCATCAGAAAGCAAGCAAATAATTGCTGATGTACTTACTGATAAACGCTATTTTACAAGGCAAAAAAGTAATACAATTACACAACAATTAATCGATTGGAAATTTATTTTAGGATTGAGTATTTTATTTTTTACGATAGAATGGTTTATTAGAAAATACTATGGTAAAATATAACTGGTATGATTGAGCATTTTTTTCAATGTCCGTATTGTTGGGAAAACATTTCTATGTTGTTAGACGCTAGCGTAACAAAACAAACCTATGTAGAAGATTGTGAAATTTGTTGTAATCCAATACAAATAACGCCAAATTTTGAAGCTAATTTATTAATTGGGTTTGATGCTTTAAATATCGAACAATAGGATTGTTAATTCTTATTGTAAAATCTAAAAAAGCAATTGTAATTGCTAGATTTATTAAGGTATTAATCAGAAATTAGTGTAGAATTTTAAAAGAATAATTTATGAAATTTCATACAAGAAAATGGGTAAAACCAGAAGATTTAAATCCAAACGGAACTTTATTTGGAGGAAGATTATTGCAATGGATTGATGAAGAATTAGGTATTTATGCAATTATACAATTAGAAATTCCTAGAACAGTTACTAAATTTATGTCTGAAATAGACTTTGTAAGCTCAGCAAAACAAGGCGATATTATAGAAATAGGCATGGAAGCAATTGCTTTTGGAAATTCATCCATCACTTTAAAATGTTCCGTTAGAAATAAATTAACGCATAAAACTATTATCGAAATTGATAAAATTGTAATGGTTTCTTTAGACGAAAATGGTTTACCTTTAAAACACGGAAAAACAAAAGTAGAATATGTTAAGAATCGACTGAATAGTTAAGTTGCATTCTTTTTAATTTTAATTGCATCTTTTTAAAGTTTAAACGGTCTATTTAATAAATACTTTTAGAGTTTATGGGACACAATCATCATCACGGACATCATCATACTACCAAAAACATTAAATCTGCATTTTTCTTAAATCTTGCTTTTACAATTGTAGAAATTATTGGTGGGTTTTACACAAATAGTTTAGCAATTATGTCTGATGCAGTACATGATTTAGGCGATAGTTTAAGTTTAGGAATGTCTTGGTATTTTCAAAAGCTATCAAATAAAGATGCCAATAAAAAGTATTCTTATGGTTATGGTCGCTTTTCATTATTAGGCGCAATTATCAATTCAATTGTATTAATTGTGGGTTCTGTTTTTATTATTTCTGAAGCGATTCCGAGAATTATCAATCCAGAATATGCAGATGCAACCGGAATGATGTGGTTAGCAATTTTAGGAATTATTGTTAACGGAGCAGCAGTATTAAAGCTAAAAAGAGGGTCGTCTATTAACGAACGTGTGGTTTCTTTACATTTATTTGAAGATGTTTTAGGCTGGTTTGCGGTCTTGATTGCAAGTATTGTAATGCAGTTTTGGGATGTTCCAATTTTAGACCCAATTTTATCATTATTAATTGCCGGTTATGTATTGTTTAATGTATACAGAAATATAAAAGAGGCTTTTAAAATTATTCTGCAAGGCGTTCCGAATAAAATATCATCCGAAGAAATTAAAAAGCAAATTATTTTACAAGTTGATGAAGTAGAAAATATTCACGATTGCCATATTTGGACCTTGGACGGAGAATTTCATGTTGCAACGATTCATATCGTTATAAAAGAGAAAGAATTTAGTTGGCAAAAATCAAAAGAAGTAAAAGAGAAGATAAAAAAACTTTTACAAGATAATTTTCAACTAGAGCATGTAACATTAGAACTAGAATCTATTTTAGAAGATTGTGGTTATAATAATTGTAATTAGAAAGCTTTATTGTAAATTTGAAACAACTAAAAAAATAAAAATTATGAGTAATCAACAATTAGATATTAAATTCCCAAAAGGCGGAGTTTTCTTTATTGTAATTGCAGTATTAGCAATTATATTAGTTTCTAAATCTGCAGTAACAATTGGTTCTGGAGAAAGAGGTGTTTTGTATAAATGGATTGGTGGTGTAGTTACGGATCAAGAACCATTAAACGAAGGTTTTAACCTAGTAATGCCATGGAATAAAGTATTTAAATACAATGTAAGACAGCAAGAGTTATTTGAGAAAAAGATGGCTGTATTGTCTTCTAACGGATTAGAAATTCAATTAGACGCTTCTGTTTTGTATCAAGCAAAAGGAGAAACTGTAGCAAAATTACACCAGACAAGAGGAGAAAATTATTTACAAAGTGTAATTATACCTGCAATTCGTTCTGCAACGAGAAGTGTAGTTGGTCGTTATACGCCAGAACAACTATATTCTACAAAGCGTGACGCCATTCAAACAGAAATTTTTGAAGAAACAAAAAAGATTTTAGATCCACAGTTTATTCAATTAAATTCGGTTTTAGTAAGAGATGTAACATTGCCTCCAACAATTAAAGAAGCAATTGAACGTAAATTAAAACAAGAGCAAGAATCTTTAGAATATGAGTTTAGATTAGTTACTGCTAAAAAAGAAGCAGAGAAAGTTAGAATTGAAGCGCAAGGTAAAGCAGATGCAAACAGAATTTTAAGTGCATCTTTAAATGATAAAATTTTACAGGATAAAGGAATTGAAGCAACTATTAAGTTGTCACAATCTCCAAACAGTAAAGTTATTGTTATTGGATCAGGAAAAGATGGTTTGCCAATTATTCTTGGAAATCAATAATTATTTACTAAGTTGATAATATAAATAATACTTCATTGTAAAGTATTTGACAATTATTAGTTTTTAATATAATAATCAAAATCAGCCTTTTTAGGCTGATTTTTTTTGTTTCTTAAATATCTGTTAAATACTTAAAGTAAGTGTAACGAAACGGTTTTAATGGTGTCTTATAGGTGTAATTAAATTTGAAATAAAACATTAAAAAATATATATAATGACAACAGTAAATAATTTAAAAGAAGAAAAGAGAAGTAACCAAGTAAATAATTTTAGTTCTAAAAGAGTTTCTTGGAATAGTAAAAGAAAACACAACTACAAATACATTACATCTGTATTTTAGTTAGAAAAGAGATTAGTTAGTTTTTAATAGTTGATAAAAGGGTTGCGAAATTTTAATTTTGCAACCCTTTTTGATTTTAATCACATTCTATTTTTATCGATAACTGAATTATATTACTCTTAAAAATGTTAAAATTTAAAGTTGTTTTAAAAAAATATCGATTTATTACTTTGAATAAAAAAGTAACAATTTTTTGCAAATTTGACAATTAAATCAATACCTAATTATCGAATTATTAGAGTCTATTATATTGTGTTAATGGATTGCAAAACAGTAATTTAAAAATCACTCAAATTATTTCTTAAAGATGTGTTAATTACTCATTATAAGTGTAACGAATCTGTTTTTTAGGCGTCTTATAAGTGTAAATAATTTTGAAAAAAACATTTAAAAAAATATAAAAATGACAACAGTAAATAATTTAAAAGAGGTAAAGAAAAACAACCAAGTAAATAATTTTAGTTCTAAAAGAGTTTCTTGGAATAGTAAAAGAAAACACAACTACAAATACATTACATCTGTATTTTAGTTAGAGAAGAGATTAGTTAGTTTTTAATAGTTGATAAAAGGGTTGCAAATTTACATTTGCAACCCTTTTTGAATTTAATACTTTTCAGTTTCTATTGAAAAGTGAAATTTAGAGTTCTTAAAAATGTTAATTTTTAAAAATTTATCAGTAAAATAAAGATTTATCATTTTGATTATTAAACACCAAATTTCTGTAAAGTTGATAATTAATTTAATACTTCATTATTAAATTAATAACAGCCAATGTTTTCTGTTAACATTATGTAAGTCAATAATTTAATTATTGCTAATGATATCTCTTAAAGATGTGTTAAATAGACCGTTAAAGTGTAACAAACTTGTTTTTTAGGCGTCATATAAGTGTAAATAATTTTGAAAAAAACATTTAAAAAATATAAAAATGACAACAGTAAATAATTTAAAAGAGGTAAAGAAAAACAACCAAGTAAATAATTTTAGTTCTAAAAGAGTTTCTTGGAATAGTAAAAGAAAACACAACTACAAATACATTACATCTGTATTTTAGTTAGAGAAGAGATTAGTTAGTTTTTAATAGTTGATAAAAGGGTTGCAAATTTACATTTGCAACCCTTTTTGATTTTCTATATTTTAAAAACTTCTAGTTTTTCTTTCTGGTAGGTAAAACATCACGTTCTATTTTACCTTTTTTAATGGCTTTGTAGTTTTCGTAACAATCTAGTATCGCTTCAATCATTTGTAAGTCACTAGCTTTCTGAATAAAGTAATCAGAATAGTTACAGTCAACTAATAATTTACTTAGCTCTTGTTTGTCCATTTGTAGATATTCCATCATCACTTCTCTATCAAACTTACCGCTAAGCATCGCACGCAAATTGTCTTCCTTTTTTAATTTTTGAAGTTTTTGAAGTTGCTTAGGTTTTTTTCCGAATAAATTATAGAGGAAATCTACAGGTTTAAACAAGGCTGCTAAAGGCGAATTTAAGTTTTGTGATGCAGATTTACCAACTTCATACGTTTGTGGTAAACCATTAATACGTATTCTTGTAAAACGATCTTTTGGCACCTGTTTTACATCTATTTCTAAAACCCCAATTAATTTAGTAGATTTAATAACGATCTCTTTAATTTCATTTGCCTTTTCTAATAAAGCGATAACAAGTTCATTACCTTTTAGTAAATCATTCGTAATTTTTAATTTGATAGATTGATATCCTAAATATGAAACTAAAATAGTATCATTTGCTTTTGTTCCTATTTCAAACATCCCTTTTTCATCTGTAATTGTTCCAACAACAGTGTTTAAGTTTAAGATGTGTGCAGCGCTTAAAGCTTTATTGCTACCAGCTTTAACAATTTGACCTTTTAGTTTTGTGTTTGTTTGAGAAAATCCTAAAAAAGAGAACCCAATAAACAAGAGAAGTAATATGTTTTTTTGCATATTACAAAGTTACTGATTTATCTTTTTCAAAGCAGTTAATTTTCTGTGAAATAGTAAAGTAATTTGTGCACATAACAGGAGTCGAACCTGCACAATCTTACGATTACAAGCCCCTCAAGCCTGCGCGTCTACCAATTCCGCCATATGTGCAATAATTTTTAAACAAAAAAAGTTAAGCAGAGCTTAACTTTTTTTTTGTGACCGGGCTGGGGCTCGAACCCAGGACCCTCTCCTTAAAAGGGAGATGCTCTA
>CAXICE010000130.1:0-5281 GCA_964022045.1 uncultured Polaribacter sp.
TTATTTGTAAACATAAAAATAGGGCTGTTGCTAAGATTATTTTTTTCATTAGTATAGTTCTCTTAAATTTAACAATGTAAAGATAGTTGATTAAAGTATTGTTAGATATGTGATTAACTGATAAAGAGTTGTTAATTTTATTTTCTTGTAATAATATGTAAGCTGCTGTCAATGATTTTGTACAAGAAAACAAATAAGAGAAACCTAAAATTTAGAAGAGCTATCTAAGGAAAGTTTAGATTTGGTATATTGTTCTAAATAATGATTGTTATTTCCTTCTAGAAAGACCAATTCCTTTTTTGTATTTACCGTCAAAAGCATATGCCTTCGGTGTTATATCGGCAATAACCTCTGTTTTGTTACTAATTTTAAAATGACCAGTTTCTAGATTGTAAGTGACTTTTCTGGTGTCTGAAATTATGTAATTTTCATAAGAGGCAAACGAGCAATTTGTAATTTTGTAATAGGTTGTTTTAGTAGGATATTTTTCTGATAAATAATCACATAAATCATCTTTGTATAAAGAAAATAAAGCAACATTTCCTGAAAAATCCCATAAATGATAAAAAACGAACTCTTCATTTTGATTGGTGTATATATCTAGTTGTAATTGCTTGCATTCGGCACTAATATCTAGCATTTTTAATTCATGTTCATTAAGTTCAATTTTATAAGTAAACAATTTCCCTTTTTTTCTAAATAGTTGAAATAGAAAACTAATGCCTACTATTAGTCCGAAAAGAAGTTCTATCCAGTAATTTTCAAGATCTTCCGAGCTGCTAATAATTGATGTGAACGCAAAAATAATTCCTCCAAATCCAATTAATATTAAGCATCCACTTGCAATATCATATCCTGTTGAAGGTGCTTTTTTTCCTTTATGATAAAACTGTATTTTCATTTAATTTAATTTAAAAGCAATTTGTTCCTTTTCTAAAGTTGCCAACAATTCATTGGTGATTTTTATCTTCGGAATTCTACTTGGTAAATTCAACTCAATTTTTTCTTTTTCATCCCAAATTGTAAAATGCAAACTTTGTTTTCCTGGAATTGTGCCTAATAAATGCTTTAAGTTTTTGACTCTTTTTTCTGTTACGTCTTTTGCCGGAATTTGAATAGTGATTTTTTTACACAAATCATCCATAGTGTCGTGCAATAATTTAAAATCAATAAACTGTAATCTTGGCTCACCAACAATTCCTGTGTTTTTATTCATCCAGCCAGCTTTGACCACTGTTTTTACAAATAAAAACGAATTTGGTACTAAAAAGTGTCTGTATTTTAAGTATTCTTCGCCAAAAATTCTGAACTCAAAGTTATTATGATAATCTTCAATAAAAAATGTTGCCCAACCTTTTCCTGCTTTAGAAACTCGATGCTGAACATCAGTAATAATTCCTGCAAAAGATAAATTCATTCCCACATATTTAGAAATATCATCTTTAAAGTGTGATAAATTTGCGTTGCAAAAAGTCAACTCATTTTTAAAATCATCTAAAGGATGTGCAGAAATATAAATCCCAACAACTTCTTTCTCTTTTCCTAGCGTTTCCATGGTTCCCCAAGTTTCACATTCAGGAATTATGGGTTCTGGTAATTGAATGTCCGAAGCTTCTCCAAACAATGAAACTTGTGAAGAATTTTCTCCTTCTTGATATTTATTTCCAAAACGCAACGCCTTTTCAATAAAGGTTTGTCCTTTTTCATCCAACGCAAAATATTGCGCTCTATGGGTATCTTTAAAAGAGTCAAATCCGCCAGATAAAATCATTCCGTCAAAAGCTTTTTTGTTGGCAATTCTTAAATCTACACGTTTAGCAACATCAAAAATAGAATCGAATTTCCCATTTTTTTTGCGTTCATCAATAATCGATTTTACAGCCAAACTTCCAACACCTTTAATGGCGGCTAATCCAAAACGAATATTTCCTTCATCATTCACAGAGAATTTAGAATACGATTCATTAATATCTGGGCCCAAAACGGTTAATCCAGAGCGTTTACATTCTTCCATAAAGAACGAAACAGATTTAATATCATTCATGTTATTTGATAACACAGAAGCCATATATTCAGCAGGATAATGGGCTTTTAAATATGCAGTTTGATAAGCAATCCAAGCGTAACAAGTTGAGTGAGATTTATTAAAAGCATAACTTGCGAATGCTTCCCAATCTTTCCAGATTTTTTCTAATTTTTCTGCATCATGACCATTTTTACTTGCTTGATCAATAAATTTTGGTTTCATTTTAGCAAGTACAGAAGCTTGCTTTTTCCCCATTGCTTTTCGCAAAACATCGGCTTCACCTTTGGTGAAATCTGCTAGCTTTTGAGAAAGTAACATTACTTGCTCTTGATACACTGTAATTCCGTAGGTTTCTGCCAAATACTCTTCCATTGCTGGCAAGTCATATTCAATATCTTCAGTTCCGTGTTTTCTGTTGATAAAAGACGGAATATATTCCATTGGTCCAGGACGATACAAAGCATTCATGGCAATTAAATCGGCAAACACCGTTGGTTTTAAAGCACGCATGTGTTTTTGCATTCCTGGCGATTCGTATTGGAAAATTCCGACAGTTTCTCCACGTTGAAATAATTCGTAGGTTTTTTCATCATCCAACGGAAAACTTTCAGGATCTAATTCAACGCCGTGCTTTGCTTTAACAATTTTTACGGTATGCTTAATTAGTGTTAAGGTTTTTAATCCTAAGAAATCCATTTTTAGTAAACCTGCATTTTCTACAACCGAGTTATCGAATTGCGTCACATACATGTCAGAATCTTTGGCAACCGTAACCGGAACGTAATTTGTAATGTCTGAAGGCGTAATAATTACACCACAAGCGTGAATTCCTGTATTACGAACCGAGCCTTCTAAAACTCTAGCTTTATTGATGGTTTCTGCACTTAAATCATTTCCTTCGGATAATCTTTTTAGCTCATTGACCAGTTCAATTTCTTCGGAACGTAATTTTTCTTTCAATCCTTTGTCATCTAAAGAAAACATTTTCTTTAGCTTCATTCCAGGAATTAATTTTGCAATTCTATCGGCTTCAAAAAGTGGTAAATCTAAAACTCTAGCGGTATCTCTAATCGAAGATTTTGCAGCCATCGTTCCGTAAGTAATAATTTGCGCAACTTGATTGGCGCCGTATTTATCGATTACATAATCCATAACTTTACCACGACCTTCATCGTCAAAATCAATATCAATATCGGGCATCGAAACACGTTCTGGATTTAAGAAACGCTCAAAAAGTAAATCGTATTTAATAGGATCTAAATTGGTAATCCACAAACAATATGCAACTACAGATCCGGCAGCAGAACCACGACCTGGTCCTACAGAAACGCCCATGTTTCTGGCTTCTCTGATAAAATCTTCTACAATTAAAAAGTATCCAGGATAACCTGTTTTTTCTATTACTTCTAATTCAAAATCTAAACGCTCGCCAATTGGCTCTGTAATTTCTCCGTATCGCTTTTTTGCACCTTCGTATGTTAAATGGCGTAAGTAATTGTTTTCTCCTCTTTTACCACCATCAGTTTTATCTTCTTCGTCTTGAAACTCAGTAGGAATGTCAAAAGCCGGTAATAAAACATCACGAGCCAGTGTATAAGGTTCAATTTTATCAACAACTTCTTGAATGTTTGAAATTGCTTCTGGCAAATCGACAAATAATTGTTTCATTTCATCTGAAGATTTGAAAAAATATTCATCGTTTGGTAAGCCATATCGATAACCGCGTCCACGACCTTTTGGGGTTGCTTGTTTTTCACCATCTTTTACACACAATAAAATATCGTGTGCGTTAGCATCTTCTTTTTCTAAGTAGAAAGTGTTGTTTGTAGCAACCGTTTTTATGTTGTGTTCATTAGAGAATTTTACCAACGTTTCATTGACAATTTTTTCGTCTTCTTGTCCGTGACGCATTAACTCGATATAGAAATCGTCTTTGAAAACCGATTTCCACCAAAGCAATGCCTCTTCTGCTTGCTTCTCTCCAATATTTAGAATCTTACTCGGAACTTCTCCATATAAATTTCCAGTAAGAACAATAATATCTTCTTTGTATTTTTCTACAATTGCTTTGTCGATTCTTGGCACATAATAAAATCCATCAACAAAAGCAATGGAAGACATTTTTGCTAAATTATGATACCCTTTTTTGTTTTTTGCAAGCAACACAACTTGGTATCCATTATCTTTTTTTGTTTTATCTAAATGATTCTCACAAATATTAAATTCGCAACCAACAATTGGTTTTAAAATAGTTTCTGTTGCGCTTTTTCCTTCAGCTTCTAATTCTTTGTTTTTTGCTTCTGCGGCTTTATTGTGATTTAAAACAGCGCTTACAAAATGAAATGCTGCCATCATATTTCCTGTGTCTGTCAATGCAATTGCAGACATATTGTCTTTTGCAGCAGTTTTTACAACATTACTAATTTGCATGGTAGATTGCAGTACCGAAAATTGTGTGTGATTGTGTAAATGCGCAAACCGAACATCTTTTAATTCAGAAAGGTTTTGCGTTGAATTTACTGTTTCTACAGCTTCTTTTTTCGCTTCAAAACGTTTTCTGATTTTATCGCTCTCTTTTTTTAGATTGATGTGTTTTAAACCAATAACCTGAATCGGTTTTGGGTTTTTCTCAGAGAAGTTTTTAAAATAATTTTCATCAACATCTAATTCTTCTTTGGTAAATTCTCTAAGTCTAATCAGTTCTAAAAAACAGCGCGTTGTTGCTTCAACATCGGCAGTTGCATTATGGGCTTCTGAAAAATCTACACCAAATAAATGTTTGTGTAATTCGGTTAACGTTGGTAATTTAAACTTCCCGTAACGTCCACCAGGAATTTGACACATTAATGCCGTTTTTTCTGTACACGTATCTAAAAGTGGAAGTGTTGTTAAGTTATTTTCAATTCCCAATCGATGAAATTCACAACCCATAATATTGATATCGAAACCAACATTCTGACCAACAATAAATTTGGTTTTTTGCAATGCTTCGTTAAAAAGTTGTGCACCTTCCTGTAAGGAAATTCCTTGTTCTTGCGCTAAATCGGTAGAGATTCCGTGAATTCTTTCTGCGTCATACGGAATGTTAAATCCGTCTGGTTGAATTAAAAAATCGTTGTGCTCAATTAAATTACCTAATTCATCATGCAACTGCCAAGCAATCTGAATACATCTTGGCCAATTATCTGTATCGGTAATTGGTGCATTCCAGCTTTTAGGTAAACCCGTAGTTTCGGTGTCAAAAATTAAGTACAT
>CAXICE010000131.1:0-5262 GCA_964022045.1 uncultured Polaribacter sp.
TTCTCTTGTGTTTTGAATATCTTTTTATGACAAACCCTTTTAAGCTATCAAAAAATAAATGAAAACTGAAGAGGGTTATTTTTTTTTATAAAGAGCAAGTTTTCTTTTGGAACAAGTGCTAATCCTTTTCGAACAATAAAAATTAATTAGGACACTTCATATTTGCATTAACAATTATGCATAAATAAAGTCATTTAAATAAATAATTATGAAACTAAAAACGAATTCTTTAATTGTCTTCATTCTATTCTTTTCTATTATCAATAGTTTTAGTCAGATTAGCAAAGAACAAATTGCAAAAACAGATAGTCTTTTTACATCTTGGAATGCACAGAATCATCCTGGAGGTTCAGTATTGATTTCTAAAAATGGAAAAACTATTTTTTCAAAAGCATATGGTTTAGCTAGTTTAGAGTATACTATTCAGAACACAACAAAAACACTTTTTAATATTGGCTCTGTATCTAAGCAGTTTACTGCAATGGGTATTGTGCTTTTAGAAGAGCGTAATAAACTTTCTCTTAATGATGATATTAGAAAATTCCTTCCAAATCTTCCAGACTTTGGTAAAACAATTACTATTCGTCATCTTTTACACCATACTAGTGGATTAAGAGATCTTCATGGCTTACTTGGTCTTGCAGGATGGAAACCAGCAGATTTAGAAACTAATGAACAGGTGTATCGAGTATTTAAAAATCAAAAAGACCTTAATTTTAACCCTAATGATGAGTTTTCTTATAGCAATACAGGATATATTTTTTTAGCAAAAATTATTGAAAATGTTAGTGAATTAAGCTTTGAGCAATGGATGAAACAGAACATTTTTAAACCCTTAGGAATGAAAAACACTTATGTAGAAACTCATCATGATAGAATAGTTGCTAATAATGCTACCTCTTATTATTTAAGAGACGAATTTAAACGCGCCATAGAATATTGGGGATACTTCGGTTCAGGAAACATGCATTCAACAACAGAAGATCTTAATATCTGGTTACAAAATTTTAGTACTCCAAAAAAAGAATGGGTATCAGCCTTTAATAAATTACTAATAAGAACGCCACTTAACAATGGTTTTAAAACTAGTTTTGGTTTAGGTGTTCGCATTGAAAATTACGCCGGAAAGAAAGTCATTCAACATGGAGGATCTGTAGGTGGATTTAGAGCTATAACAAGAGTGTTTCCAGAAGAGCAATTACATATTGTTATTCTATCAAACTATTCAAGAAGTGGAATTGGGTCTAAAGCGAATAAAATCTCAGACATCTTTTTAAGTAAAAAGAAAAGCGTGTCAACAAAAAAAACAACGCAAAAACCTCAAATATTTGATTTTATTAAACTGTCTAATAAGAAATTAAAAAAGTTTGAAGGTGTTTACTGGAGTGATTCTGAAAAATCTGGACGTAAAGTTTATGTAAGAAATGATACACTAAGATATTCAAGTTCTGCAAAAAACGAATGGGCTTTAGTACCTACAAAAGAGCAAACATTCATTATGATGCATCCATCTATAAAACCAGTGGTTTCATTTGATCGTAAGACGCATCAAATGACTGTGCAAATAGGAGATAATTTACCTGGTGTTTTTAGCTTTCTTCAAAGCAACTTGAAAAAAAACACAAATGATCTGAAGGCATTTGTTGGGCATTATTACAGCCCAGAACTAAAAACAATCTATTCAATATTTAAAAAAGAATCTGATATTTATATAGAACATGCAAGACATGGTAAAATGAAACTAACTCAAATGTACAATACGGTTTTTTCAACAGTAAGACCTATTGGCATTGTAGAAGTAAAAAAAGATAAAAATGATAATGTCTTAGGGTTAACGATGTCTAATGGACGTACTCGAAATGTTTGGTTTAAGAAAGTAAGTTTTTAATGTTTAACCAACAAAAAATCAAAATAATAAAAATTATAAAAATAATAACATGAGAAAAACATTAATAATATTTATCACAATTAATCTAATCTTAGGAGTAAAACTATATGCACAAACAGAAGTAGAAAAAATTAATTCTACTGTAATGAAATATATAAATGGCACCGCAAATGGTAATCCCGATAAAGTTAGAGAGGCATTTCATAAAGATTTTAATCTATTTATTGTACAAGGAGATACATTAAGAGTTATTGAAGGTAAAGGTTATATTGAGAGAGTTGAAAAAGGAAAAAAATATAACAGAATTGGACAAATCATATCTATTGATTATGAAAATGATGCTGCTTCTGTTAAGGTTGAAGTTTACTTTCCAGATACAAAAAGAATAGCAACAGATTATCTTTTACTTCTAAAAATAAAAGAACAATGGAAAATATTACATAAGATAATTAATCTAAAAAATTATCAGAAAGTAGAAGATTTAATTTCCAATGAAAAAAATGGAATAGAAGAAATAAAAGAAACCTTGTCTAACTATATTGAAGGAACAGCAAACGGAGAACCTAAAAAATTAAAAAATGCATTTCATAAAGACTTCAATTTATACTATATAAAAAATGGTAACCTAAGTGTTTTATCAGGTAAACAATACATCTCGAATTTTAAAGAAGGTAAAAAAAACAACCGAATAGGGAATATTTTATCATTAGACTATGAAAATAATGCAGGTCTAGCTAAAATACAAGTTATAATGCCAGACAGTAATAGGATAGCAATAGATTATTTATTGTTATTAAAAATTAAAGATAAATGGAAAATAATTCACAAGTCATTCACATCTAAAAGCTATTAAAAATGAAACCTATAAAGCTATATTGGGTGTTAATTAATTGCTTAATTATAAGTAATGGTTTAGCTCAGGTAATAGAGACAGATTATACTACTGGAAAGCAACTCATTATAAAGTCTAAAGTATTAAACGAAGACAGACAATTACTTATCTCTCTTCCAGCAAACTACGATAGAAATATTCATGATTACCCAGTGATTTATGTTATGGATGCTGAATTTTTATTTGACTTAACGCAATCCATTGTAAAAATTAGAGCAGAAAGAAATTACATGCCTAGAAGCATTATTGTTGGAATTACTAATAACACTGGTAAAAGAAATGATATGGCACTTATTTTAAAAAATAAAATGGGACGTGAGTTTTTTGGTGGTTATGGTGGTAAGTCTAAAGAACATGTAACATTTTTAAAAGATGAAGTCATTCCTTTTATTGAAAAAAAATATCGAGCTAACTCACATCGTACTATTATAGGAATGTCACCTACTTTTGGACCTGTTTTAGAGGCATTCTGGAACGATTCAAAGTTGTTTAAAGGCTATATTATTTTGGCATCTGAACTGGCACAGTATACAAGTAGTGGAAAAACAATTGAAAACAAAATTCTAGCTTCAATAAAATCAGGCAATCATTCAGGAAATTCTTTATATATCGGAAAAGCATCAAGAGACTTATTAAATAGACCTATTGAAGAAACCCAAGCATATACAAGTTTAAATAGCGCATTAAAAAAGTTAAATCCTCAAAATTTTAAGTATAAAATAGAAGTTTTAGATGAGGAAGATCATTACGGGATGTCTGTTCCAGGAATTCAGCATGGATTAGAGACCATATATCCTAAAAATGTTTGGAACATTCCATACAAATCATTAAGAAAAGCAAATAACCCTGCAAAAGCAATAAAATCTTATTTTAATGAATTGTCTAAACAATATGGATTTGAAATTATCCCCAATGAAGACTCTTTTTATTTTATCGGAAATCTATTAGGTGTAGGTCGCCGTTTAAAAAGCAGTAAACGCTATCCTGAATTAGTTGAACTTTTAGAATTAGCTGTTAGTTATTACCCAAACTCTTCAATTATACACAAGAGACTCTCAGAAGCTTATAGAAGTGTTCATAAACTTGAAAAAGCAAAACTCTCTCAAAAAAAATCAAGAATACTTTCAAATGCATTGAGCATAAAAAAAACTCATAAAGATTCTATAAATACTGTTCTAAAGAAATACTATGAGTTAAACCTTAAAGTATTTCAATCAGGTTCTACAATAAAGGATATAGATAATATATTCCATCTTTTTACAGATGATTTCACTTATGTGCACCCAAAATATGGTGGTGTTTATACAAGAGATTTTCTATATAAAGGATACAAACGTAATCAAGAAAAAGGATCTTATAATGGTAAAATAATCGATATAAAAGTAACTAATAAGATTATTGGGCTAAATGCCATTGCGGTTACAAAACGCTTTATCAAAAAAGAAGGTGGAAAAATTATTGAAGGTGACGAACAAATGGCTGTTTTTGAATTTAAAGAAGGTAAGATTGTTAAAATTAAAGAATATTGGTAATTAAATAAAAAACTACCCTAATAAGGTATATAAAACACAATAAAATGAAAAATAAATATTTAATATCAGGTTTAACTTTTGGTGCAGGAATTGGGCTTTGCATTGGAATCTTAGTAAATAATATTGCGATTGGCTTGTCTTTAGGAGCTGGAGTTGGTTTAGTGCTAGGAAACGCCATTGGGACTAAATCTAAAAAAAAGAATGAAAAATAAAAACAGAAATTGAACAATTGCAAATAAAGGTTGTAAGTAATAGCGATTTGAATCTTAATTCAAGTCGCTACTCTTTTTTATTTTGTATGTTAATTCCCGAAAAATAACACATATAAAAGAGCAACCAACCTTATACAAACAAGCCTGTGAAGCCTCAAAAAAACTAAAAATTTAAATCGTAATCAATCATTACTAAATAAATTTATAAAGAAGCAATTTATTCTTTTTAAATTCGCAGTATTCCATTTAATACAACATGATTGACCAAACATCTTTAACTTTATTACACACTTCTTTAAAAGGAAGTTTGCTTTTTGATAAATTACACAAGTCAATCTATGCAACTGACGCATCTGTGTATCGTAAAATTCCGTTAGCAGTTGCATTTCCAAAAGATGTTGCAGACATTCAACAATTGATTGCTTTTGCAACTAAACATCAAATCACATTAATTCCTAGAACTGCAGGAACTTCATTAGCAGGACAATGTGTTGGAGACGGAATTGTCGTTGATGTTTCTAAACACTTTACCAACATTATTTCTTTTGATGAAAAAGCAAAAACCATTACAGTTGAGCCAGGAATTATTCGTGATGACTTAAATCGATATTTAAAACCATTCGGGTTGTTTTTTGGACCAAATACCTCAACTTCTAATCGCTGTATGATTGGCGGAATGGTTGGTAATAATTCTTCTGGAAGCACATCAATTCGTTATGGAGTTACGCGTGATAAAGT
>CAXICE010000132.1:0-5258 GCA_964022045.1 uncultured Polaribacter sp.
ACATCATTTTCTACAACTTTACCAACTCCAGCTGGTGTTCCTGTAAAAATGATATCTCCTTTTTTTAAAGTGAAAAATTGAGAAACATAAGCAATTAATTCATCCGTTTTCCACAACATTGCGTTGGTATTTCCGTCTTGAACCGTTTCTCCGTTTTTATCTAATTGGAATTTTAAATTTTCTAAATCGAATTCTGACTTCGGATAAAACTCACCAATCACAGCACTTCCATCAAAAGCTTTTGCTTTTTCCCACGGAAATCCTTTTTCTTTACAATGTTGTTGCACATCGCGTGCTGTAAAATCGATTCCTAAACCAATTTCATCATAATATTTATGTGCAAACTTCTCTGAAATATGTTTACCTACTTTATTTATCTTTACCAAAACCTCTACTTCATAATGAATATCATTAGAGAAAGGCGGAATAAAAAACGGATTTTTTCTTGGTAAAATTGCAGAATCTGGTTTCAGAAAAATAATTGGATTTTCTGGTTTTTCATTCGCTAATTCTTCAATGTGTTTTGCGTAATTGCGCCCAATACAAATTATTTTCATTCTATTTTATTAAAAAATTGAATAATTCAAAGATTAAAAATTAGGTCTCGACTCCGCTCGACCAGACAACTGATAACTGATAACTGATAACTGATAACTAAATTCTACGGAATCCATTTTTTAGGAAAGTTCGGTTTTCTTTTTTCTAAAAAAGCATCTCTTCCTTCTTTTGCTTCATCTGTCATGTAAGCAAGTCTTGTTGCTTCACCAGCAAAAACTTGCTGTCCAACCATTCCGTCATCCGTTAAATTCATTGCGAATTTCAACATTTTTATAGACGTTGGCGATTTTTCTAAAATTTCTTGTGCCCATTCAAAAGCGGTGTCTTCTAATTCAGCATGTGGAATTACAGCATTTACCATTCCCATTTCGTACGCTTCTTGAGCAGAATAATTTCTTCCTAAGAAAAAGATTTCTCTAGCTTTTTTCTGACCAACCATTTTTGCCAAATACGCAGAACCATATCCACCGTCAAAAGACGTCACATCAGCATCTGTCTGTTTAAAAATGGCGTGTTCTTTAGATGCTAACGTTAAATCACAAACAACATGTAAACTATGTCCGCCACCAACTGCCCAACCTGGTACAACACAAATAACTGCTTTTGGCATAAATCTAATCAATCGCTGAACTTCTAAAATATTTAAACGATGATAACCATCATCACCAACATAACCTTGATGTCCGCGCGCTTTTTGATCACCACCAGAACAGAAAGAATAAACACCGTCTTTAGAACTTGGTCCTTCAGCAGAAAGCAACACAACACCAATTGATGTATCCTCGCCAGCATCGTAAAAAGCATCGTACAATTCTTTGGTAGTTTTTGGTCTAAAAGCATTTCTTACATCTGGTCTATTAAATGCAATTCTAGCAACGCCGTTCGATTTTTTATAAGTGATATCTTCGTATTCTTTTACAGTTTTCCAATCTGCTTTTATCATAATTGCTGTTTTTTATCGTTATGATTTAAAAATCTATCGAACAATTTTGTTCTTGTTACAAAAATAGGATTTTAACTACTATTATTACAATTTTATATAAGGTTTGTAAATCGCTTTATTTATTTGAAAAAAGTAGTATTTTTATCCGCATTATTAATAACTTTTATGAGAAAAATTCTTCCAATTATATTACTTTTTATTTTTAGCGTTTCTACCTTTGGTCAAAGATTGATTACTAAAAAATATGAATCCGAAGAATTACAAGACATCAGAACACTTCAAATTTATTTACCAAAAGGATACGACAATGACACTATTTCAAACTATCCGCTTACCATTGTATTAGATTCTGAATATATGTTTGATTTATATGCTGGAAACTCTAAACTATATTCTCATACAGACAAAGCTCCAAAACAGATTGTTGTTGGAATTGAAATGGCAAACACACGCTTAAGAGATGCTGGTTTTGACGAAACAAGAAATAGCGAACTAACTGCAGATGGAAAACGTTTTTATAATTTTATTAGAGATGAAGCGCTACCTTATATAGAAGGAAATTTTAAAACATCGCCATTTTTAACCATTGTTGGAAACGGGATTTCAGCAAATTTATTAACACATTTTCTAAAGGAAGAAACGCCAATATTTAACGCATACATTTGTTTAAACCCAACATTTAGTCCAGATATTAGTATTCAAATGGAATCTTATGATTTAGATAAATTAAGCGCCATTGACAATACCTATTATTTTTATTTCAATGATGGGAAATTTATGGGTGATGAAAAACAACAACGCATTGGTTTGTTAAAAGACTACTTGAGTTCATTATCTATTAAAAACTTTAATGTGAAATATGATTTTATTGAAGACTCGCCAAGTAATATCTCTGCTATTGGTGAAGGAATTCCGAGAGCGTTAAACAAAGTTTTTGAAATTTATTCTGGAATAAACAAAGAAGAGTTTGAAACTAAAATTAAAAACTTGTCGCCTTTAGATGCAATTTCATATTTAGAGAATAAATACATCGAAATTGATTATTTATTTGGTTCTAATTTAGGAATCAGAGAAATTGATATTATTGCAATTGAGAATATTATTATCGAAAAAGAAAATGGCGATCACTTAAAAACATATGGAGATATGATTTTAAATTTATATCCATTTTCTCCTTTAGGACATTATTATTTAGGTAGATATTATGAAGCTGGCAAAGATTATTCTAAAGCTTTACGAGAGTACAGATTAGGTTATGGCAAAATGGATCCGGCAGATCCAAATGCTGATAAATTTTACAGAAATGTACAACGAATGCTTAGAAAAGGATAAGCTATTTTTTTGTCAATAATTCTAAACCATCTTCTTTAATTGCAATGGTTTTCTCTTTATACAAACTACCAACTGCACGCTTAAACGCTTTTTTACTCATCGATAAAATTTCTTTAATTTTTTCTGGAGAACTTTTGTCTGTTAAAGGTAAAAAACCATCGTAATCATAAATTGCTTCTACCACTTTTTCGGTATCTAATTCAATCACATTTCTAAAGCCTTGTGGTTGTAACGAAACATCAATTTTACCATCTTCTCTAATGTTTTTGATAAAACCTGCAATGCGTTGACGCTCTCTTAACTCTTGAAAAATTTCGTTTCTGTATAACAATCCTTCAAACTCTTCTTCAATTAAAACGGTGAATCCTAAATCGGTTTCTGCGCCAATAATTAATGATACTTTTTCTCCTACTTCTAAATCCATTTCTTTTATTTTAAAAAATTAAAATATTCTTTTAATACCGTTTCATTTACAGCTTTATCTGTAAAAATTTCCAATATCTTTGGTTGATTTCCCTCTTGATAAAACGCTTCTAAAACGGATGCAACTTCTGATGTTTTTGTTGCAAATTGATAATCAAAATTATACATTTTACACAAATGTTCTGCGGTTAAATTATGAGGTGTTTCAAAATAATCTAACGCATTTGTTGTTTTGGGTCCTGGAATAATTCTAAAGATTCCGCCACCAGCATTATTCACAATAATGATTCTAAAGTTATTCGGAATATTAGCATTCCACAATGCATTGCTATCATAAAAAAAACTCAAATCTCCAGTAATAAAAACAGTTTGATTTCTCTTTGCAAAAGCAGCTCCAATTGCAGTAGATGTACTTCCATCAATTCCGCTTGTTCCACGATTACAAAACACACGCAACGAGTTCTTAACATCAAATAATTGCGCATACCTTACAATTGAACTATTGCTTAATTGCAATTGAGAATTTTCAGGAATACTCTCTAAAATTTGTTCAAATACTTTTAAATCAGAATGCACTAATTCACTTAAATATTTCTGATGATTTTCTCTTTTCTGATTACGAATTTGCAACCATTTCTGTTGAAAATTACTTTCTATTTTGATTGATTTATCATTTATTTTTGATAAAAAATTCACTGGTTTATCTTGCACAAATTCAGTCAAACAATGAAACGTATTCATTGCCTTTAGTTCGTCCAAATGCCAATGATGTGTTGGTTGGTTATTTCTTAAAAACTGTTTTATTTTTTTTGAAACAATCATTCCACCAAAAGTGATTAACACTTCTGGCTGCAATTCTTTTAGTTGATTTTCATCCAACGAAAAAATCAATTGATCAATAGAATTGATACAATTTTGATGCTGTAAATTCGATGTAGTTTCTGTTAAAACAATTACAGAATTATCTTCTGCAAAATGATTGACTAAGTCCTGTACAATTTCATTTGGATAATGAATGCCAACCAAAATCATTTTTTTTGTTGATGTGTTCCAAATTTTAGAAAGTTTTTCAAAATTTACAGATTGCTTCACTTCTTTCGCAATGACTTTTGGAAAATTAAATTCTTTTAATTGATCAACTGTTTCATACAAAGGTTCATCAAACGGAACATTGATATGAACTGGTCCTTTTTTAGTGTTTGCAATTTGTAAAGCTTCAGAAACCAGATTAATATTGAACTCCTTTTTAATATTTTCCTCAATCAAATTTGCAGAAAACAAAATATGATTTTGAAATACATTTTCTTGTCTAATGGTTTGTCCGTCGCCAATATCAATCAGATGTTTTGGTCTGTCGGCAGAAATTACAACCAACGGAATGTTACTATAAAAAGCTTCTGCAATTGCCGGATAATAATTCAACAATGCAGAACCAGAAGTACAAATAATTGCGACAGGTTTTTGCGTTTGTTGTGCAATTCCTAACGCAAAAAAAGCAGCACAACGTTCATCAACAATACTCATTGTTTTTATCTCAGGATGATTCGAAAAACCAACTGTTAACGGAGCGTTTCTTGAACCAGGAGAAATTACAACTGTATCAATTTTAAATTGATAACAAGCTGAAATTACAATTTGTGCGAGTTCTTTTTTTGGATACATTTATTTTAATCTTTTACAAAAGATTAAAAAGTTTTGAGTTAATAATTTTAAGTTTTGAGTGAGCACTAAAAACTAATAACTCACAACTAAACCCTAAAAGAAGTTTTTAACTTCTTTTCTAATTTCCTTTTTTATAATCAGCTAAAAATTTAGCCAAACCAATATCTGTTAATGGATGTTTTAACAAACCTTCAATAGCACTTAAAGGTCCGGTCATTACATCTGCGCCAATTTTCGCACAATCAATAATATGCATGGTGTGACGTACAGAAGCTGCTAAAATCTCAGTTTCAAATCCGTAATTATCATAAATCTGACGAATTTCTGCAATTAGATTTAA
>CAXICE010000133.1:0-5149 GCA_964022045.1 uncultured Polaribacter sp.
CCTCCTTCTAAAAATTGCTCTTTTCCTTCCATCGCAATTTCTTCTAAAGTTTCTAAGCAATCAGCAACAAATGCTGGCGTAACAACAGCCATTTTTCTTTTTCCTTCTTCTTTCGGAATTCTATCAAATTCAAAATCTGTATACGGTTTTAACCAAGGATCTTTTAATAATCTAGATTGAAAAGAATTGCTATACGTTCCTTCTTTTAAGCCTAATTCTTTGACAATCTCTTTCGTAGTTTCAAAACATTGATGACGATAACAAGTATCGTGCGCTTTTGATGCTTTTTCGCAACAAGAACCATCAATTTTACAATGACTTTTTGTTGGGTCGGTTTTTAAAATATGACGTTCTGGAATTCCGTGATATGAAAACAAAATATGGTCATAATCAAAACCTTCTAAATTGTTTTTGATGTTGTCAGACATCGCTTTTATATATCTTGGTTCGTTGAAAAAATGCGGAATTTCTGTTGTTTTTATATTCGGAAAAAACTCTTTTCTAACTTCTTCTGCTTTTACTAAAACGGTTTCTGTTGATGACATTGCAAAATGCGGATATAAAGGAACAATTAAAATATCGTCAACGCCTTTGTCTGCCAATTCTTGAAACCCTTTTTTAATAGTCATTGTTCCGTAGCGCATTGCCAATGCGATTGGAGTTTCAGTATTGTCTTGTACTTTTTTTGTGAATCTTTCAGAAATTACAACTAAAGGTGAACCTTCTTTCCACCAGATTTTTTTATAAGCTGCAGCAGATTGTTTTGGTCTTGTGCGTAAAATAATTCCTTTTATCAATAGCCAACGTTTCCAATACGGAATGTCAATAACGCGTTCGTCCATTAAAAATTCGTCTAAATACGTTCTTACGTCTTTAACTTCTGTGCTTTCTGGTGATCCTAAATTGATTAATAAAACTCCTTTCATGTTTGTTGTTGATGCGTTTATTTGTGGATTTGTTTATTTGTTGTTGAAGTTGATAATTGGTCATTGTTTATTGTCAACTGATTTGTTACTTCGTACAATGCAATCGATAAACTATGAATTACATTCATCGATGAATTTCTTCCGTACATTGGTATTGCAACTGTTTTGTCTACTAAATTTATATTTTCGATTCCGTTGCGTTCGCTTCCTAAAAGCAACACAATTTTCTCATGATTTTTAAAATCGAAATCTTGAATCGCAACACTTTTGTCAGTAATTTCAATTCCGATTATAGTATTTCCTTCGCTTTTTAATTGTTGAATTAATTTCGGAAAATCTGCATACGTTTCATGTGCAATTTGTGCTAAGGTGTTTCTTGCTGTTTTTTTTACAATTCTGTTTTCTGTGGATGGAGAAGTTTCGTGTAAATAAATTTTTTCTACACCAAAACTTTCAGAAATCCTGAAACACATGCCAATGTTTTCTGGCGTTCTAATCGCGTCGCAAACAATGGTAATTGGAAACTGTTTTTGCGTATTATTAATGTCGTAATGCGTTAATTGTTTCATCTAATTATTTTGTAAAGAACTCACGTATTTCTTTGGTGTTGTTCCAAATTTCTTCTTAAAAGCGGCAATAAAATGACTCGATGTACTGTAGCCAATTTTAGAACCCACTTCGTTCACATTATGCTTGTTGCTTTCTAACAATCTTCTTGCGTGTTCCATTTTATAATCTAGTAAAAATCCATAAACCGTGTCGCCATAAATTTGCTTAAAGCCTTCTTTTAATTTTTTTAATGACAAGCCAATTTCGGTAGATAGTTCTTGTAAACTCGGTGGTTCTGCCATTCTAGAAATGATAATATCTTTTGCTTTTCTGATTTTTAAGACATTTTCTTCATCCACTAAAAACGGACAAAAATCTGCATTTGCGGTGTCTTCTTTTTGAAAATGTAAACTCAATAATTCGTAAATTTTTCCTTTGATAAAGAGTTCTTTTATAGAGTTGTTTACGTTAGAGCTGATGATTTGTTGCAATACAATTAAAACTGATGGTTTTATTGCGTCTTCGTTGTAATATTTTCTATTGATATTCTCGTCGCTTAAAAAATGTATGTGATTTGCTTCTTTAGAAAACAATGAGTGGAATTTTTCTATCGAAATTAATAATGAAACTAGAGATGTATTTGCTTCAATTTCTAAATTGATGGGTAATTTTTGTTGCGGATTGTATAATAAAATAGAGTGTTGGTTTAAGACATCAAAAGTGTAGTTTCCACTGTTAAATAAGAATTTTGAGCTTCCTTTTATGCAAAAATGAAGCTGAATAAAAGAGTTATCTATGTCTCTTTCAAAACGTTGTGTTTTATTACTAACGTTGTTAAAATGCAGCAAGAAAAATTGATTTTCAATACTTATTTCTTGTGTAGCACCTTTTGCGTTGTTTTTTGTCATCTCTTAAATTAAATAAGATTTTCTTTTATTTAGAATCGTTCTATATAAAAATCCTTGAAAGCCTTTATTTTTAAGCAAAAATACATATTTTTAGTTTTATAAAATATTAAATAGCTAAAAAACGCTTAACGACATTAATAGTTCTTTTAGCGATACTTTTATTGAAGAGAAGTTTATATTTTTGACCTACTTTTTGAAAAATAATACATGACAATAAAAAATCATCAAGTGAATTTATATAATATCGGCGTTAGCTATAAAAAAGCAGAAGCCAATGTTAGGGGTAAATTTTCATTAACCAAAGAAGCTCAAATTCAATTATTAAACGAAGCTAAAGAAATTGGTGTAGACGGAATTTTTGTGTTATCAACTTGTAATAGAACAGAGATTTCTGGTTTTGCAGAACATCCTTTTCAACTTATAAATCTACTTTGTAAATATTCTAACGGAAGCGTAGAAGAATTTGCAGAAGTTTCTAATGTATATAAAAATCAAGATGCAATTTTGCATTTATTTAGAATGGGAACTGGTTTAGATAGTCAAATTTTAGGTGATTATGAAATTGTTGGTCAGCTTAGAAATGCATTTAAACAAGCCAAAGAAGTAAAAACTACCAATGCGTATTTCGAAAGATTGTTAAACCACGTAATGCAAGCAAGCAAACGTGTTAAAAACGAAACGCGTTTAAGCTCTGGTACAACATCGGTTTCTTATGCAGCTGTGCAATATATCATCAAGAATTTACCAAATTACGATGCTAAAAATATTTTAGTTTTCGGTTTAGGTAAAATGGGAAAACATACTTGCAAAAACTTAGCAGAATACACACAAAATAAATCGGTTTGTTTAATTAATAGAACCGAAGAAAAAGCGATTGAGTTTGTAAAAGAACATCCATCAATTAAAAAACAAGTAATTGGTAATTTGTCATCAGAAGTAAATAATTCTGATGTATTAATTGTTTCTACAGGATCTGATAAACCAACAATTACAAAAGCGCAAATTCCAACAGACAAAGAAATTCTAATTTTAGATTTATCGATGCCAGCAAATGTTGCTGCAGATGTAAAAGAATTGAAAAACGTAACTTTGGTAAATGTTGATGAATTATCTAAAATTACTGATGAAACTTTAGCAATTCGCCAACAAGAAGTTCCTGTTGCAGAAGCAATAATAGAAACTCACAAAGCAGAATTTAACGAATGGTTAAATCACAGAAGTTTTACGCCAGCAGTTTATGCGCTAAAAAAATCGTTAGAATCAATTCAAAAAGACGAAATTGCATTTCATAAAAAGAAATTTAAAGGTTTTGATGAAGAACAAGCAGAAATAATTACATCAAGATTTATTCAAAAAATAACAACACAGTTTGTAAAACATTTAAAAGACGATGAAACGTCAATTCCGCAAAGTATAAATGTGGTTAGTAAAATGTTTGGAACTGAATTAGAGAAACTACATGCAGAAGACTATTAGAATTGGTACAAGAGATAGTAAACTTGCGCTTTGGCAAGCAAATACAGTAAAACAACAATTAGAATATTTAGGGCACAAAACAGAGATTGTTGCTGTAAAAGCTACTGGAGATTTAGTGTTAGATAAGCCTTTGTACGAATTAGGAATTACTGGAATTTTCACAAAAAATCTTGACATCGCTTTGTTAAATGGTGAAATTGATATTGCTGTACATTCTTTAAAAGATGTACCAACAGTTTTACCAATCGGAATTGTACAAGCTGCAGTTTTAAAAAGAGGAAACTCTAATGATATGCTTGTTTTTAAAGACAATGAAGAGTTTTTAGCACAAAAAGATGCCGTTATTGCAACGGGTTCTTTAAGAAGAAAAGCACAATGGTTGCATCGTCATCCAACGCACAATTTGGTAGATATTAGAGGAAATGTGCAAACCAGATTAGAGAAATTAAAAAATAATGATTGGGACGCAGCAATTTTTGCCGCTGCCGGATTGGAAAGATTAAAAATAAAACCTGATGGAGCATACAGTTTAGATTGGATGATTCCTGCGCCAGCTCAAGGTGTTGTTGCAATTGCTGCTTTGTCTGAAGATGAAGAATTATTATCGATTTTAAAAGAATTGAATGATGAAGAAACGGCAATGTTGGCAAAAATTGAACGCGATTTTCTTAACTTATTAGAAGGCGGATGTACTGCGCCAATTGGTGCGTTGGCTTATGTAAAAGAAGATGAAGTTCAATTTAAAGGTGTGCTGTTAAGTCCAGATGGAACTAAAAGAATTGACGTTAGTTCTAAAGAAAAAATTGGAAGACATAATTACATTGCTAAAGAATGTTCTGATTTTGTGTTGAACAGAGGCGGAAAAGAAATCATGGCCAATTTAAAAGGCGAAGACAAAAAAGAGTTTTCGGTTTTTTCAACAAAGAAATTGTCTGAAATTCAAAAAAGATTATTTGCTGAGAAAGTTGGAGTAGAAGATAGTGATTTTATTAAAATCCGATTTAATAGAATTGCACCTAAAGTTGTGAAAAACGAAATAGAGAATGTAATTATCACCAGTAAAAATGGTGTAGAATCTTTATTAAATAGTTTCATCAAACAAGAATTACAATTCAAAAATATTTTTTGTGTTGGTAGAAGAACTAAAAAGCTCATCGAGCAAAAAATAGGAAAAGTTGCACATTCAGAAAAGAATGCAGAAAAATTAGCAGCGTATTTATCAACCGAAATAAAAGGACAAGAAGTAACTTATTTCTGTAGCGATTTACGTTTAGATACATTACCAAAAGT
>CAXICE010000134.1:0-5076 GCA_964022045.1 uncultured Polaribacter sp.
GGAAAAGATGATGATAACAATGGTTATGTTGATGACATAAATGGATGGAATTTTTTAGGACCCATTTTTAAAGAAGCTGCAGAAATGCATAGAATTCTTAAAAACCCAAAGTTAGTTGATGAAGCTACTTATAAAAACATCAAAAAAGCATATGATGCAAAATTAAGTGAAGCATCAACAAATAAGTTTCGATTCAATCAAATGTTGCAAGCTGTAATTTTTGCAGACAACACGTTGGCAGAACACTTTAAAAAGAAAGATTACACAAAAGAAGAAGTTAATAAATTATCTGCAGAAAGAATTGCAATTATGCAAAGCGCAAATATTGCAAAACAAATGTTTGGTTTTGGATTGAAATCAATGTCAGATGCAATTGCAGAAATCAAAAGAGAAATTAAAAATGCAGAAGAAGTTGTTGCTATAGAAAACTTAAAAACAGATTATAGAAAAGCTTTAGGTGATAACGCTCAAGATTTTTCTACAAAGTTTTATGGTGATAACAAAACAGGTCCCGTTGATAAAGAAGAAGCGCACGGAACACATGTTTCTGGAATTATTGGAGCTTTAAGAAATAACGGAATCGGAATGAACGGCGTAACAAATAATGTAAAAATTATGGCTGTTAGAATTGTTCCTGATGGCGATGAATATGATAAAGATATCGCATTGGCAATTCGTTATGCAGCAGATAATGGCGCAAAGGTGATTAATACAAGCTTTGGAAAATCGTATTCACCAAATAAAGAATGGGTTTACGAAGCAATTATGTATGCAGCAGAAAAAGATGTATTAATTGTAAACGCAGCAGGTAATGACGGAAAAGATATTGATGTAAAAAGAACATATCCGAACGATTCTAAAGACTTAAAAACAGAAATTTCTGATAATGTTTTAACAATCGGAGCGATGAGTTCTAATTACAATGAAAATCTACCAGCAGATTTTTCTAATTATGGAAAAATCAATGTTGATATTTTTGCGCCAGGAGTTCAAATATATTCTACAATTCCAGAAAATGAGTACGAATATTTTAATGGAACATCAATGGCTGCACCATCAACAGCTGGAGTTGCAGCATTAATTCGTTCTTATTATCCTGCTTTAACAGCGAAACAAGTAAAACATATTATCATGAATTCTGGAACAAAAATAGATTTAGAAGTTATAAAACCAGGTTCATTTTCTCAAGCGAATCCAAAAGGAATAAAAGTTCCTTTTTCAGATTTATCAGTTACTGGAAGAATTGTAAATGCATATAATGCTATAAAAATGGCAGACAGAATGGTAAATGGAAAATAACAATTAGTATATATAAAAAAAGAGCTTTAAATTTACAGGAATTCAAATAAATAAAAATCACAAACCAAAATAAATGAATACTATTATGAGAAAATTTTTATTCGTTGCACTATCATTATCATTAATGATTTCTTGTGCACAAAACTCAAAAAACTCATCATCAAACGGCTATTGGCAACAACATGTTGATTATACGATGGATGTTGATGTTGATGTAGAAAAGTTTCAATACAGCGGAACACAAAAATTGGTATACACAAATAACTCGCCAGACGACTTAAACAATGTGTATTACCATTTGTACTATAACGCTTTTCAACCAGGAAGTGAAATGGATGCTCGTTTACAAAGCATCGCAGATCCTGATGGAAGGATGACTATTAACGAAGGAACTAGACAAAAACCAATCTACAAAAGTAGAATTGCTATGTTAAAACCTAACGAGATTGGGTACATGAAAATTAAATCTTTAAAACAAAACGGAAAAGACGTTAAGTTTGAGGTTGCAGGAACTGTTTTAGAAGTTACTTTAAATGAACCAATTAAAGCGGGAGCAAAAGTTACTTTTGATATGGAATTTGAAGGTCAATTACCAGTTCATATCCGTAGAGCAGGAAGAAACAGTAGAGATGGTGTTGCAATGTCTATGGCACAATGGTTTCCAAAAATGGCAGAATACGATTTTGAAGGATGGCAAGCACATGCTTACATTGCAAGAGAGTTTCAAGGAGTTTGGGGAAATTTTGATGTAACAATTAATATTGATAGAAATTATACAATTGGTGGAACAGGAAACTTACAAAACCCACAAGAAATTGGTCATGGTTATGAAGATAAATCAAAACCATTAAATGTGCCAGATACTGATAAATTAGCTTGGCATTTTAAAGCAGAAAGAGTTCATGATTTTGCTTGGGCAGCTGACGATGATTATATTCATGATATTGTTAAGGTTGAAAATGGGCCAGATATTCACTTCTTCTTTAAGAACAAAGAAGGTGTTATAAAGAATTGGAGATCTACTCAAGAACCTACAGCAAAAGCAATGAAGTTTTTTAGCGAAAATGTGGGACCATATCCTTGGAAACAATACTCAGTGATTCAAGCTGGTGACGGAGGTATGGAATATGCAATGGCAACATTTGTTGCAGGCGGAGAAAGAAGAAGCCCGGTTGGAACAATTTTTCATGAATTGGCACACACCTGGTTTCAACAAATTTTAGGAAGTAATGAAAGCAAACATTCTTGGATGGATGAAGGGTTTACCTCTTATATTTCAGGATTAGCATCAAACAAAATTTTACGTGGAGGTGAAGGAAAACCTTCTAACGGAAGTTTTAGAGGGTATTTTTATCTTGTTAATAGCGGATTGGAAGAAAACCTAACTACACATGCTGATAGATTTAATACAAATAGAGCTTTCAGTACAGGAAGTTATACTAAAGGAAGTATGTTTTTAACTCAATTAAATTATATAATTGGAGAAGAAAATGTAAAAAAGACATTAAAGAAATATTATAATGACTTTAGCTTTAAACACCCAGTGCCAAATGATATCAAAAGAGTTGCCGAAAAAGTTTCTGGATTGCATTTAGATTGGTATTTAAATGAATGGACTCAAACTACACATACAATAGACTATGGTATTCAAGGAGTTGATGGTAGAAAAATTACTTTAGAGCGTGTTGGAAAAATGCCAATGCCTATTGATGTAACGGTTACTTATGCTGATGGTACAACAGAAGACTTTAACATTCCGTTACGTATGATGAGAGGAAACAAGCCAACTGATGCAACAGTTATTGAAGATTGGACATGGTCTCATCCTTCATATTCTTTTTCAGTATCAAAGGATATTAAAAAAGTAGAAATAGATAACTCTAAATTAATGGCTGATATTGATAGAAAAAACAATGTTTACCAAGCGCTAAACAAGAAAATGAAAAACTAATTGATAGTTTAAATATAAAAGAAAAGCGAGGTTTTAACCTCGCTTTTTTTATTCTACCTTTTCTATAAAAGTGTCTAGATTTAATTTTTCTTGCGGAATAAACCCTTTTAAAATTAAGCCGATTCCGAATATAATTAACATAATTCCCATAGATTTTTTAATCTTGTAAATTACGTTTGTAGTTAGTTTCTTTTTTAATTTTTTAGCCAATACTATTTTTCCTAAATCAGTAACAAAATAACTAATTATAATGGTTGTAAAGTACCAGAAAATATGATTTGGATTCATCTTTAAGACAGGTCCAATAACTACAATTAAACCTAACCAAAAACCTAAAACACCAATATTAATAAAGTTTAAAAAGAAACCTTTAAAAAGTAATTTTATGTAATTATTACTAACAGGAATTTCTATTAACGGCGTGTTTTCTGCTTCTTTTTTGTTTGATTTATCAAAGTAAGTAATCAATCCGTAAACCACTAAAATCAATCCGCCAATAAAGAACAATCGCGGATCGTCTTTTATGCTTTCTAACAAATGTCTACTTCCGTAATAAGCAATTACAATAAAAGTAATATCGCCTAAAATTACGCCAAGATTAAACATTATTGCAGCTCTGGCGCCTTTTAAAATACTGGTTTGTATCAACATAAAAAATACAGGCCCAATCATAAATGAAAGAAAGAACCCAAGAATTATTGCATTTTTTATATCGTAGAAATCCATTTTTTAAAGATACACTTTCTTAAACATCATCAAAATCGATTACAATTTTTGCTGTTGTTGGGTGCGCCTGACAAGCCAACACAAAACCTTCTTCTACTTCGCCATCCGTTAAAATACTATTCTTTGTCATTACCGCTTTTCCTTCGGTAACTTTACACAAACAACTGCTACAAACACCACCTTGACAAGAATATGGTGCATCTAAATTATTGCGTAAAGAAGCTGCTAAAATATCGTCTGTTTTATCCATGATAAAAGAAGTTTCTTCATCGTCTAACAAAACAGTAATTTCTGTTTTTCCTTCTTCTATTTCTACTCCATTTTCTTCTGTAGAAGCAGTAAACAATTCAAAATGAATAGCATTTTTATCAAAATTATTTTCTTGCAAAGTTTCAGAAACACTATGAATCATTGTTTCTGGACCACATAAAAAAGCAGCATCAAAAGAGGTTTCTTTATAAATGTTTTTTACAAAATAATTGGTAATTCCTGTATCAATTCGCCCAAATTTATCCTCTGCATTTGTTTCTTGACTAAACACATAATGCAAATTAAAATTGGCTGAATGTTTTTCTAAAAGCGCATCTAATTCGTTTTTAAAAATGGTTTTATCTGCAGATTTGTTTCCGTAAATCAATGTAAAAGTTGAAGAATTTTCGTTTTCTAAAACTGTTTTTATCATCGACATTACAGGTGTAATTCCGCTTCCAGCAGCAAACGCTATATAGTTTTTGTTGGCTTCTGGATTTAAAACAAACTTTCCTTCTGGCACAAAAACATCTAATTCATCACCTTCTTTTAAAGTAGTTGTAGCAAAAGTTGAAAAGATTCCGTTTTCAACCGCTTTTACAGCAACTTTTAATTGATTGCTTTTTGGTGATGCACAAATAGAATATGCTCTACGCACTTCGTTGCCGTTTATGTTTGCTTTTAAAGTTATGTATTGTCCGGCTTCAAAAGAAAAGTCTTCTTTTAAATGCTTCGGAATTGTAAATAATATAGAAACCGCATCAGCAGTTTCTTTTATGATTTTTTGAATGGTTAATTTGTGAAATTTCGACATTAATCTGTATTTAAGAATGCAAAAATAGGAAACAAAT
>CAXICE010000135.1:0-5068 GCA_964022045.1 uncultured Polaribacter sp.
TGGACCTATGTTGCGATGGATTATTTTAAACAGAAAATTAAAGCGGGAGAAATTGGTTCTTCTGCAATGCCACATAAAGTAAATCCGATTGATTTTGAAAATTCTGAAGGAAATCTAGGGATTGCCAATGCCATTTTTGAGCATTTAGCAGCAAAACTACCGATTTCTAGGATGCAACGTGATTTGACTGATAGTACAGTTTTACGTAATGTTGGTGTTCCGTTTGGACACACATTAATTGGTTTTGCTTCTACCTTAAAAGGATTGAATAAATTATTGCTAAACAGAGAGAAATTTGAGCAAGATTTAGAAAATAACTGGGCTGTTGTTGCAGAAGCAATTCAGACAATTTTACGTAGAGAAGCGTATCCAAATCCGTATGAAGCTTTAAAAGGATTGACAAGAACTAACGAGAAAATTACACAAAAATCTATTGCTAATTTTATTGATACATTAGAAGTTTCTGATGCGATTAAAAGCGAATTAAAAGTAATTACTCCAGCAAATTTTACAGGAATCTAATGAGAAAAATCATCTTCACGCTTTTTGTTTTAACAATTATTGTTTCTTGTAAAGAAGCTGTAATTGTTGATGGAAATAACAAATTTAAAACTGGCGTTTTTGAAATTCCTGCTGGGAAAAATTTTGTAAAAGAAACTTTAATCAGAAAAGATAGCATTCAAATTAGTAAACATGATGGGCATGTTGATACGTTATCAATCAAGTGGAAAAACAACTTCTTTTATACGTTGAGATACATCAATCCGAAGAATGAAATGCAAAAAGATCCAATGTTTATACAAATTAATAAAGTGTATGAAAACTCATACGATTTTACTGTAAAAATTGGCTTTTCTAATTTCACAACAAAAGGCACCATTCATAAAATAAGCGATTAATGGAAATATTTGCAGATATTGATACTTGGGTCGCATTATTAACGCTAACTTTTTTAGAAATTGTTTTAGGGATTGATAATATCATCTTTATATCAATTGCCACAAGTAAATTACCTAAAGAACAGCAAAAAAAAGGAACAAATATTGGGCTGTTATTAGCAATGATTTTTAGAATTTTGCTATTGCTCGGTGTATCGTATTTAATTGCGATGAAAGAACCTTGGTTTACAGTCAATACTTCGTGGTTATCAACTGAAATAACTGGTCAAAGCATTATTTTAATTCTCGGAGGAATCTTTTTACTCTATAAAAGCACCAGTGAAATTCATCATAAAGTAGAAGGAAGTACAGAGGAAGCAACAGTAAAAAAAAAGGCATCTACTTTATCTAAAGTAATTGTTCAAATTGTTTTAATTGATATTGTTTTTTCTTTCGATTCTGTTTTAACTGCAGTTGGTATGACAAATGGTGTAGATGGAGCATTAATTATTATGATTACTGCTGTAATAATTTCAATGATTATTATGATGTTATTTGCAAATCCTGTGAGTCAATTTGTAAATAAGCATCCAACAATTCAAATGCTAGCATTGTCTTTTTTAATTCTGATAGGCTTTATGTTGATTACAGAAGGAGCACATTTAGCAAATACTGTAATTTTTAACAATCATATAGGAGCTATTCCAAAAGGATATTTGTATTTTGCCATCGCTTTTTCTCTTGGAGTTGAAGCATTGAATATGAGAATTAGAAAAAAAAAGAAATAAACATCTATTATTAAAGCATTTAAGAAACATATCATTCTTTTTAGTGTACTGTTAATTTTGACACCGTCAATAATTCAATTAGCACATACTTTAGAAAATCACAAACATACCATTTGTATTTCTGATGATGTAACACATGTACATGAAAATGATTTAGAATGTTCTCTTTTACATAGACAATTACAAACATTTTCGGTAGATTTTCCTACAAATTATGATGTAATTCCACAACATTTTTACACAACTACTTTTACAGATCAACCTCAAGTAAAAGTTGTAGCAGTTGTTAGTAAAAAAACTTCACGAGGCCCGCCATTTTTTATTGTTTAACATCGTTTGTCAATTTTTAATTGACATAAATTTTAGTACAACAATAAAAAATAGAATACATGAAAACAATATTAAGAGCCTTGTTTTTACTAGGCTGTATTACAGTTACTGCACAAAATAATTTATCAGGAGTCGTTACAGACGTTCACAAAAACCCAGTAGTTGGCGTAGAAATCTACACAACAGAATACCATAAAGGAACTATTACTGATAAAGATGGAAAATACATCCTTAAAAATCTACCTAACGGAAAAGTAAAAATTTCATTTTCTTCTTTAGGTTTTGAATCACAAACAGAAACAATTAATTTTAAATCAAAAGATGTAACATTAAACATCTTTCTACAAGAATCAGTTTTTACAATTGATGAAGTTATCATTTCTACACCATTTAATAAATTACAATCAGAAAATGTAATGAAAGTAGAAAGCTTAACAGCTGCAGCGATTAAGAAAACCGGTGCACCAACTTTAATGACTGGATTGGAAAGAATTGCCGGAGTTTCTCAAATTTCTACAGGAACATCAATTGGAAAACCTGTAATTAGAGGTTTAAGTGGTAATAGAGTTTTGGTGTATGCACAAGGTGTTCGGTTAGAAAATCAACAGTTTGGAGACGAGCATGGTTTAGGTTTAAATGATGGCGGAGTTAGAAGTGTAGAAGTTATAAAAGGACCAGCTTCTTTACTTTATGGATCTGATGCTTTAGGTGGTGTTTTGTATTTAAATCCAGAAAAATTTGCAGCAACAAATGCAACAAGTATGTCTTTAAATCAACAATTCTACAGCAATACTTTAGGAAGTAATAGTTCTATCGGATTTAAAAATTCTGGTGAAAAATGGAAGTTTTTAGGACGATTAAGCTCAAACTTTCATTCAGATTATAAAACACCAAGAAAAGAACGCGTAACAAATACGAGATTTAAAGAGGAAGATTTTAAAATTGGTTTGGGGTATAATTCAAAAAACTATTCTAATGAATTCCGTTACAATTTAAATAAATCTCAATTAGGAATCACAGAAGGAATTGGCATACAATCAAGTTCAAGTAATCCATTAGAGCCTTTTCAAAAAATAGACAATCATATTTTTAGCTTACACAATCATTTCTTTTTTGGTGATTCAAAATTAGATGTTGATTTAGGTTATATTTATAATGACAGACAAGAGTTTGAAGACCACGAAGAACATGATGACCATGACGACGAGGATCACGATGAAGACCATGACGAAGATCACGACGAAGACGAACATCATGAAGGTGAAGAAGCTGCTTTACGTTTAAAATTGAGAACTTTTAGCTACAATATAAAGTACAATTTACCGACTTTTAAAAACGGAACTGAAAGTATTTTAGGGGTTCAAGGAATGTTTCAGCAAAACAAAAATTTTGGTGAAGAACTATTAATTCCGAATGCAAAAATTAATGATATTGGTGTGTTTTATACCATCAACAAAAAGTTTGAAAATTCTTCTTTACAAGCTGGAATTCGTTTTGACTCAAGAACATTAGAAACCGAAAAACATATTGTTGTTCACGAAGATGAAACGCATGTTTTTAATCCGTTAGAGAAAAACTACACAAGCTTTACAGCTTCTTTTGGTTATAAATTTACATTACTAGATAAAATTACAACAAGAATTAATACTGCAAGCGGATTTAGAGCACCAAACTTGGCAGAATTATCTTCTAATGGTGTGCATCACGGAACTAATAGGTTTGAAGTTGGTAATGCAGATTTAAATACTGAAAAAAATGTACAATTAGATGTTTCTTTAGAATACAAAACAGATCATATTGAGGTTTTTGGAAACGGTTTTTACAATCATTTAAATGATTATATTTATCTGTCACCAACTGGATTGGTTGAAGATGGCGCGCCAGTTTTTGAATATACGCAACACAATGCAAAATTATATGGTGGAGAATTTGGTTTTCATTTACATCCACATCCAATCGATTGGTTGCATTTAGAGAGTAGTTTTGAAATGGTGATTGGTAAACAGCAAAATGGAGATTATTTACCGTTGATTCCTGCAAATACTTTTAAAAATACATTTAGAACTGAATTTGATGTAAAAGATTGGTTAAAAAACGCATATACTAATTTAACAGTTACTTCTACCCTTTCTCAAAATAATACTGGCTTATTTGAGACAGCTTCAGATGCTTATAATTTAGTTTCTTTTGGTTTTGGTGGTGATATTTCTTTAAGTGATATTAAAATCAGTACTTCTGTTTCAATCAACAATTTGTTTGATACTAAATACATTAATCATTTATCAAGATTAAAATCTGACGGAATTTTAAATGCTGGAAGAAACTTTGTTTTTGGACTTAGTTTTGAAATTTAAAATATTTTTTAAGTTATTTAAAGAAAGAGGTTTTGCAATTGCAGAACCTCTTTTTTTTGTCAAAATAGTGAATCATAAATTTATTAACTTAGCAAAAACCATCACTTTATAAATTAATTACAATGAAACTCTTCAAAATAATTTTTATTGCCGCTTTACTATTTGCAACAGATTTGTATTCACAACAAAAAAGAGTTCGAGATTACGGAATAGAAGTTGGAGTTTTAAAAACTGGAAAAAACAATGCAATTACTGACGTTTATGGAGTAAAAGTTGGTCATACAACTTTAATTAAAGGTGATAATATTAGAACCGGCGTAACAGCTATTTTACCACATTCAGATAATATTTTTCAGTATAAAGTTCCGGCAGCAATTTATTTAGGTAATGGTTTTGGCAAATTAGCTGGCTATAGCCAAGTTAAAGAACTAGGAAATATAGAAACCCCAATTGTTCTTACAAATACATTAAGCGTTCCTACAGCTTCAAATGCACTGATAAGCTACACTTTAAATCAACCAGAAAATAAAAATGTAGGCTCAGTAAATTCAGTTGTTGGAGAAACTAATGATGGATATCTGAATGATATTAGAGGAAGACACGTAAAAGAAAATCATGTTTTAAATGCTATTAAAAACGCAAAAACGGGAAAAGTAACTGAAGGAAATGTTGGTGCAGGAACTGGAACTATTTGTTTTGGTTACAAAGGCGGAATTGG
>CAXICE010000136.1:0-4946 GCA_964022045.1 uncultured Polaribacter sp.
AAAGAGAAAAATCCAACTAATTTAATAAAGAAGGCTAATAGATATTCAAGGTCAGAAATGATGATAGAAAACTCGTTATAATCAGAATAAACTAATCCTAAAATTAATGAAGTAACAAATACAAAAAGTGTTGATATAGCAGCAAAAACAAGAACTGTGTAAAACTTAGAAAGAATAAATTCTTTTTTACTCAAACCATCAATTAAATTTTGTTTTAGTGTTTTGTTACTGTATTCATTTGCCATCATAGAAACAATTACAAGCAGTAAAAAGAACTTGAAAATTGCAGCCATAAAAGTGTTAAAATGCCAGATATATGGGAAATTAAAAATTCCTTGATCTGCTAAATGAAATTTTACAGGACCAATATCAAATTTAATAGCTGCTATTAATGCAATTGAAGTTAACAATCCAAAATAGATGATTGATAAAACTTTACTTGCTTTGTTATGTTTTAATTTATGAAATTCTATATTTAGTAATCTAAACATGGTATAGTATATTTTGTGAATTTGTTCTCGTCTCTCGACTCTGCTCGAGATGACATTTTGAATTGAATTCAGTTGATTAATTGTTTTCTGTTAACGATAAGAATTGTTGCTCTAAACTTGGTTTACGTTTTACCAAATGAGAAAGTGTAATTCCGTTTTTAAATAAAAATGCGTTCATTTCTGAAGCAGACACTTCTTTATTTAAAGTCGCAATTAAAGTTTCTTCCTCTTTTTTAACTGAATTAATTGCTTCATGATTTTCTAACAATTGAGTTAATTGTTCTTCATTTTCATCAACTTTTAATTCAAATAAACCATTAGAAGCGGTCATTTCATCAACTCTACCAGCATATAATTTGATTCCTTTTCTAATTACCACAACATGACTACATACTTTTTCAACTTCGTCTAATAGGTGAGAAGCTAGTAAAATAGTCGTTCCGTTTTTTGCAATTCCTTTTATAATTTGTCTGATTTCATGGATTCCTTGTGGATCTAATCCGTTTGTAGGTTCGTCTAAAATTAATATTTCTGGATCGTTTAACAACGCAGAAGCAATTGCCAAACGTTGTTTCATTCCTAAAGAAAAAGTTCTAAATTTACTGTCTCTACGTTCGTAAAGATTTACAGTTTTTAATTTTTCATCAATTTTATCGTAAGAAACACCTTTAATTTTACAAATCAATTTTAAATTTTGACTTGCCGTCATGTAAGGATAAAAATTTGGTCGCTCAATAATAGCACCAACTTTTTTTAAGGCATCGTGTGTTGTTGAGGTTCCGTTAAACCAACTGAATTCTCCAGAAGTTCTGTTTACAACATTTAAAATAATGCCTAAAGTGGTAGATTTTCCACTTCCGTTTGGACCTAAAATTCCGTAAACGTTTCCTTTTTGAATATCAAAAGAAAGATTGTTTACAGCGTGAACTGGACCATACTTTTTGTCTAAATTTTTAAGAGATAAGATTGTTTCCAAAGAAATTGTTTTAGTCGATTATGATTATTCGACGAACAAGTTACGGAAATGTTACTGTTTTTTAAAGATTTAATTTACAAGAAAGTTGAAGATTAATAATTGTCAAAATCGTAATCATCGTAAGATTCAAATTCATCATCAGAAAAATCATCTTCATTTTTTTCTGCAACAAATTCTTTTTCTGGTGCTTCGTCTGGAACTTCGCCAATAGACATAATTACTTTTGGTTCGGTTAACAGTTCATTATTAGAATCGATAACTTCTACGTAAAAAGACCACATTTTAAAGAAATCATACACGTAAATTAATTTATCGTTTGTGCTTGGCAATGTTTCTTTTAAAATACAGGTACTCATAGAAATTGAATCTCCAAATTCTGACATGTTAAACAACGGAATTTCTTCACCTTGATTCCATTCAAAATCCGTTCTATAAAATGATGCCATTTCTTGCCCATTAAAGCCAAAAGCTTTTGCAATAAACAAATGTAATTCTTCTAAATTAATAGAATTATTAACTGTTAAAGTTCTAATTACATCTTCTTTTGTGTCTAAAATGACGCGTATTTTATACATTCTAATTTCCTTGTAAATATGCTGCAAAAATACAATAAATAATATGTATTTTTACCATAAATTATTCCATAATGAAAGAAAAATCTGAAATTTTAAAAGCATTTAATAAGCGTTGTAAAAACACGTTAATGGAAACTCTAGAAATTGAGTATGTTGATATTGGTGATGATTTTTTAGTTGCAAAAATGCCTGTAAATTCTAGAGTTCATCAACCTTACGGATTGTTACATGGTGGCGCAACTGTTGCATTGGCAGAAAGTGTTGGAAGTGCAGCTTCTGCTTTTTTTGTTGATAATTCTAAGTTTATTGTAAAAGGAATTGAAATTAGCGCCAATCATTTAAAAAGTGTTACCGAAGGATTTGTAACTGCAACCGCGAAAATTATTCATAAAGGAAGAACTACACATTTATGGGAAATTAAAATTGTTAATGAAAATAACGAATTGATTTCTTTATGTAAACTCACAAATATTATTTTAGAGAAGCAATAAATTGATGAAGCGTTTTAAAAAGATTCTTAAAATTATTTCGATAATTTTCGCTGTATTATTAATTGCAATTTACACATTGTTTTATAATTTTTCTTCTCCAAAATCTGATGCTAAGATTCAAGAATTGTTTAATGAAATCGGTGCTGAGGTTTTTATAAATATAAATACGTTTAGCGAATTTGAATACAGAACTGTTGCAATGCAAAAAATGATTGACACTAATAAAATCAATTTAGTTTTTGTGCATGGAGCAATTGGCTCTGCAATCGATTTTAAAGAATATATGAAAGATTCTTTAATGAGATCTAAGTTTAATATGATTTCTTATGATAGAATTGGTTATAACTTTAACGACGCAACTTTAGCACAGAAATCATTAAAATTTGAAGTTGATTTGCTAAAGGATTTTATCAAGAATTTAAATCCGAAGAAAACAATTCTAGTTGGTTATTCTTATGGAGGACCAATTGTTTTAGCGATTAAAAAAGAATATAAGAAAGCAATTTTATTGGCTCCTGCAGTTTATAGTAAAGTTGAACCTATGCCATTTATGTTGAATTTTTATAAATGGAAAATTACACGCTGGTTAGTGCCAAAAGTTTGGAAATCTGCTTCATTAGAAAAAATGACTCATAAAACCGAGTTACAGAAATTTCAGAATAATTGGAGTACAACAAAATCTGATGTTTTGAGTATTCATGGAGATAATGATGGAATTGTGCCTTACGAGAATTCGTTATTTTTACAAAAGCAATTTCCTGTTAAACAGTTTGAGTTGGTGACAATTCCGAATGCTGGACACTCGTTAGTTTGGTCAGAATTTGAGTTGATTAAAAAAGAAATCCTAAAACAATTAGATTGAATTTATTATTAAATAAAATAAAACAAGCATACCAAAATAAATTGCCTTTTGCTGTGTATAATAAGCCTAACGAAAGCGATGTTTTTGGTATTTTTCAAAAGGATAATTTGCTGCGTGTAATTCAAACAGATTTTAATCAATCTGGTTTTGTTTTTGCACCTTTTGATTCCTCAGAAGAAAGTGTTTTTATTCCGCTTGACAAATCAGAATTTGTAAAAGATACATTTACAAAAGAAGAAATTGAGCTTGAAGAAACGTCTTTTTTAAATGATGATTCAAAAGAAAAACACGTAAACATTGTTGAAAAAGCGATTGAAGCAATTCATCAAAATGAATTCAAAAAAGTAGTGATTTCTAGAAAAGAAATTGTGAATTTAAATGGAGTAGAAGTAGAGCAGATTTACAAAAAACTAGTGCAATTATATCCAAATGCATTTGTGTATGTTTGGTTTCATCCGCAAGTAGGATTGTGGTTTGGAGCAACTCCAGAAACGTTATTAAAAGTAGAAAACAGCCGTTTTGCAACCATGTCTTTAGCAGGAACGCAAACGTATAAAAATGATGAAAAGGTAAGTTGGAAACCGAAAGAAATTGAAGAGCAGCAAATTGTAACCGATTATATTTTAAACAAACTTTCTAACTTTTCAACCAATCTGAAACAGCAAAAAACGGAAACCATTAAAGCTGGTTCTTTATTGCATTTAAGAACAAAAATCACTGGAGATTTACAAAAAGACAGTTTGTTTTCTTTAGTAGATTTATTACATCCAACCCCGGCAGTTTGTGGTTTGCCAAAAGAAAAAGCCAAACAGTTTATTTTAGAGAACGAAGATTATAATCGTTCTTTTTATACGGGTTTTTTGGGTGAATTAAACATCCTTAACAATTCGCATTTATTTGTGAATTTACGTTGCATGGAAATTAAGAATAATAATGCAGAAATTTATGTTGGTGGCGGCATAACAAAAGAAAGTATTCCGGATAAAGAATGGGAAGAAACTGTTGCCAAAAGCAACATTATGCTAAAAGTATTATAAATAAAAACGCCATCTAAATTAGATGGCGTTTTTTTTGTGAGAATTATTTGAATTATTAGATATCGTCAAATGAAATATCTGTAAAGCTTTCTGCTTTTGGAGTTTCGTCAGCAACCACATCTTCTTCCTTTTTATAATCTTTTTGATGTCTCTCGCTAATTACTTCTTCACCTTTTTCATTTACAATAAAGTTTGTTGCTGCTTTTAACATGTCGTTAAATTCAGAAAAATCTTCTTTATAAAGGTAAATTTTATGTTTTTGATAATGAAAAGAACCATCATCATGCGTAAATTTTTTGCTTTCAGTAATTGTTAAATAATAATCGTCTGCTTTTGTTGCTCTAACATCAAAAAAATAAGTTCTTCTTCCTGCTCTTAAAACTTGAGAAAAAATCTCTTCTTGTTCTACTCTCTCAGCCATAATAATTATTAATAAAATTAAATTTTGTTATTCTTCGTTGAACAAATCTAAAAAAATATTTTACTTTTTCTAATGAAACCTTAGTTTTCTTTT
>CAXICE010000137.1:0-4937 GCA_964022045.1 uncultured Polaribacter sp.
TATCCGTTGTGATGTTTGCTATGGTGAATTTCCATAGTTCTAGCATCAATATGTGGTTCTAACGCATCATAAGCGTAACCTAATTCTGGTAATTGAAAAGCCATAATTATTTGATTTTTAATGATTAATTTTATTGTTTATCAGCTCAATTCTGATTTTTTGCCTTCACAAATTTAACTGAAAATATATTTACCAACAACAAACGTTGGTTTTGATTTTTTATGTTGATATAAAGAAAAATTATAGAAACCTAATTCTAATAATTTGCATCTTCAGGGTATTTTGCCATAAACTCTTCAGCTTTTTCTACCATTTCTGTACATCCACAGAAAAAAGGAACACGTTGATGCAATTCTGTTGGTTCTAAATCTAAAATTCTTTTATAACCATCTGAAGCTTTACCATTAGCTTGCTCAGCTAAAAATGCCATTGGGTTGCATTCGTATAGCAAACGTAATTTTCCTTTAGGCCCAATTTTACTTGTTGGATATAAATAAATTCCGCCTTTGATCATATTTCTATGAAAATCTGTTACTAAAGAACCAATATATCTAGATGTATATGGGCGATTTTCATTTTCTTCTTGACAATATTTTAAATACTCTTTTACACCTTGTGGAAAATGCACATAATTACCTTCATTTATAGAATAAATTTTTCCAATTTCTGGAAAAGTAATATTTGGATGTGATAAATAAAAGGTTCCAATTGCAGGATTTAACGTAAATCCGTTTACACCATTTCCTGTTGTAAAAACTAGCATTGTTGATGTTCCGTAAGCAATATAGCCAGCGGCAACTTGCTCGTTTCCTTTTTGTAAAAAATCTTCTTTTGTAACGGGTGTTCCATCAGGAGAAATACGTCTATAAATAGAAAAAATGGTTCCAACAGAAACATTTACATCAATATTTGAAGAACCATCTAAAGGGTCCATCAATAAGACATATTTATTATCGTTGCTTTTGTTTTTTCCTTCAACAATTACAAAATCATCTTCTTCTTCACTTGCAATTCCACAAACAATTTCTCTATTAATTATTGTTCTTTTAAATAAATCATTGGCTAAAACATCTAGTTTTTGTTGCGCTTCTCCTTGGATATTAATATCGCCTGCAGCACCAGTAATATCAACCAAACCAGCTTTTCTAATTTCATGATTTACTGCTTTTGCAGCCAACCGAATTGCGTTGATAAGTCTTGAAAGTTCTCCTGAAGAATATTTAAAATGATTTTGATTATCGATGATAAATTCTCCTAAAGTTGTGTGTGCTTGATTCATAACAAATTTTTGTAAAAGATGTACAAATATCGTTTAAATTTGTTGTACTTAAAATTATATTATGAGTTTTATCATTAGAGAAGGGCAAAAAGAAGACATGAAAAATGTGATACGTTTAATTAACGAACTTGCCTTATTTGAAAAATTGCCAAATGAAGTAGAAATTACTGAAGAGGATTTGTTAAAAGATGGATTTTCTGAGAATCCAAAATTTAAAACATTTGTAGCTGAAGAAAATAATGAAATTATTGGAACTGCGTTATTTTATGAAAGATATTCTACTTGGAAAGGACGTATAATTCACCTTGAAGATTTAATTGTTACAGAACAAAAAAGAGGATTTGGCGTTGGAATCGCTTTGTATAAATCGGTATTAAAACACGCATATGATTTAGGAGCAAAAAGAGTAGTTTGGGATGTTTTAAGTTGGAACAAAAACGCCATCGATTTTTATAAAAGTACAGGAGCAACTATTTTAGATGACTGGCAAGTTGTGCACATGAGAGAAAATGCTTTAAAAAATTTTATAGAAGATTAACCATGAGAATATTTAAGTTTGGTGGCGCTTCTGTAAAAAATGCAACTGGTGTTAGAAATTTAGTTCGTGTTTTAGAACATGAAGGAACTAAAAATACTTTTGTGGTGGTTTCTGCTATGGGGAAAATGACAAATGCTTTTGAAAAGGTTGTTGACGCTTACTTAAATGATGCACAAAAATTAAAAAACTCAATTGATGAGATTCAAGTTTTTCATCAAGAAATTTTGGATGATTTGTTTAAAAGTGAGGATTCAATTCATAGTAAAATCAATACTTTATTTAGAGAATTACAAGATTTTTTAACCCATAATTCTATCAAAGAATATAATTTTGTGTATGATCAAATTGTGTGTTTTGGTGAATTAATTTCCACAAAAATTGTAAGTGCTTTTTTATCAAAATCAAACATTAAAAACAATTGGTTAGATAGCAGAAAAATCATTAAAACAGATTCAAATTTTAGAAATGCAGCTGTAAACTGGGAAGAAACAAAATCGAATTGCAAACAAATAAATCAACAAGAATTAAATATTACCCAAGGATTTATTAGTGAAGATTTAAAAGGGAATTCTACAACTTTAGGAAGAGAAGGCTCTGATTTTACTGCCGGAATTTTAGCGTATTGTTTAGATGCAGAATGTGTAACAATTTGGAAAGATGTTGATGGCATTTTAAATGCAGATCCAAGAGTTTTTGAAAACACAGTTTTGTTGAATCAAATCTCGTATCAAGAAGCAATTGAAATGGCATTTTATGGCGCTTCTGTTATTCATCCAAAAACAATAAAACCTTTAGAAAACAAGAGAATCCCGCTGTATGTTCGTTCGTTTGAAAACTTAAAAAATAATGGAACAAGAGTTAGTAAAGGAATAGATTTAGAGCCGAAAACAAGCTGTTTTATTGTAAAGAAAGATCAAATATTGGTATCTATATCTGCAAATGATTTTTCTTTTATGGTTGAAAAAAACCTCAGTTTTATTTTCGATTTGTTACATCAATATAAATTAAAAGTAAATTTAATTCAGAATTCAGCCATTAGTTTTTCGGTTTGCTTAGAAGACAATTATTCTAGCTTCTCTTCGTTTTATAATGAGTTGAAACCTAATTTTAAAGTGCGATTTAACGAAAAAGTTAGCTTGTTTACAGTAAGGCATTTTGATTTAAAATCTATTGCAGAAATTGAAAAAAAGGGCACTGTATTGTTAAAGCAAACAAGTAGAGAAACAGTACAGCTAATTATTAATGAAAAAAATAATTATGACAACTAATAATTTTACATTAAGTTTGTAGTTATGTGTATTTTTAACGAATGAGTATCGTAACATCAAAAGAAATTGCCAACGTTTTGGGCGTGTCAAAATATGGGTTTTTAGGAACTTTTGTTGGGTGGTTATTAATGAAACTTTTAAGCATTTCTACCATCAATAAAATCTACAATAATCATAAACATAAAAAAGATGTAGATTTTTTAAATGGAATTTTAGGCGAATTTAAAATTGAATTCGAAATTCCAGAAGAAGATCTTAAAAGAATCCCTAAAGATGGTCCTTTTATTACAGTTTCAAATCATCCTTTGGGTGGAATTGATGGAATTTTATTATTAAAATTATTGCTACAAGAAAGACCAGATTATAAAATAATTGCCAACTTTTTACTGCATAGAATTGAGCCTTTAAAGCCTTTTGTTATGCCAGTAAATCCTTTTGAAAGTCATAAAGAAGCAAAATCTAGCGTCGCTGGAATTAAAAGTGCATTACAACATCTAAGAAATGGAAATCCGTTAGGGATTTTCCCTGCAGGAGAAGTTTCTACTTACAGAGATGGAAAGTTAATGGTTGATAAGCCTTGGGAAGAAGGCGCTGTTAAATTGATAAAAAAAGCGAAAGTTCCAGTAATTCCGATTTATTTTCATGCAAAGAATAGTAGAATGTTTTATGTGTTATCTAAAATTAGCGACACATTTAGAACTGCGAAATTACCATCAGAATTATTGTCTCAAAAACGACGAATTATAAAGGTTAGAATAGGAAAACCAATTTCTGTAAAAGACCAAGATACTTATAAAGATATTTCTTCTTTTTCTGAATTTATTAGAAAGAAAACCTACATGTTGGCGAATCCCTTTGAGAAAAAGACGCCAAAAATTCTTTCTTCTCAAAATTTAAAAATTCCAAAAGCACCAAAAGAAATTATCTCTCAAAAAAATGTAAAATACTTTATTAAAGAGGTAGACAAGTTAAGAGATAATGATAATCGACTGCTAGAAAGTAAAAATTATGAAGTATTTTTTGCAGGTGCAAAAGAGATTCCAAATTTATTGCAAGAAATAGGGCGATTAAGAGAAATTACATTTAGAGATGTTGGAGAAGGAACAAACAAAGAAATCGATTTAGACAAATTTGATAAATATTACCATCATTTAATTTTATGGGATAGAGAAGCAAAAAGGCTTGTTGGTTCTTACAGAATGGGTCTTGGAAAAGAGATCTATAAAAAACATGGAATAGAAGGTTTTTACATTCATACCTTATTCAGGTTTGAACCAGAATTATATTCTATGATGGAAAACACCATAGAAATGGGACGCGCTTTTATAGTAAAAGAATACCAGCAAAAACCAATGCCTTTATTTTTATTGTGGAAAGGAATTGTACACGTTACTTTGCGTTATCCAGAATATAAATATTTGATGGGCGGCGTTAGTATTAGTAATCAATTTTCGGAGTTTTCAAAATCTTTGATGATTGATTTCATGAAGTCTCACTACTACGATCCATATATTGCTCAATACATTTTTCCAAAGAAAGAATATAAAGTAAAGTTAAAAGATGACGACAAAGACTTTGTGTTTGATGCCACCAAGGCAGATATGCAAAAGTTTGATAAAATTATTGATGAAATTGAACCTGGAGCATTAAGAATTCCGGTTTTAATTAAAAAGTACGTAAAACAAAATGCGCGTTTAGTTGCTTTTAATGTTGATCCAAAGTTTAATAATGCTGTTGATGGCTTAATGTATATACGTGTTGCAGATTTACCAGAAAGTACAGTAAAACCAGTTATGGAAGAATTTCAAGCAGAATTAGAACGCAAAGCAACAGAACTTCAAGAGCAACAAAA
>CAXICE010000138.1:0-4932 GCA_964022045.1 uncultured Polaribacter sp.
GTTGGATGAATTTTAATGTTATAGCCTAGACCACCAATCGGACCTCCAGTTCTTTGCCATTGTTGACCATAAAAATTTATAGTGAATAGAAAAGAAAAAATGAAAAGTAATTTTGTCTTCATAAAGGATATTTAAAGGATTAAAATAAGTATAATCAAAGATATTAAATTATTTTTGCAGTATGAATAGAAATAATGATTTTAAAATGGTGGCAACCACCATGTTTGGTTTAGAAGAAGTGTTGGCTAAAGAATTAACAAATTTAGGCGCGCAAGATGTTGTAGTTGGAATCAGAAATGTTTCTTTTAAAGGCGATAAAGGCTTTATGTATAAGGCAAATATTGCGTTAAGAACTGCCATTAGAATTTTAAAACCAATCAAATCTTTTAAAGTTTATGATGAAGAAGATTTATATAAAAGTTTGCAAAAAATTAAATGGGAAAACTATTTAGAGGTTGATGGAACTTTTTCAATCGGAGCAGTTGTGAACTCTAAGAATTTCACTACAAATTCGCATTACATAACGTTGAAATCTAAGGATGCCATTGCAGATTATTACAGACATAAATATAGCAAAAGACCTAATGTTGATGTAAAATATCCAGATTTAAAAATTCATGTTCACATTCAGAAAGATTGGTGTACGGTTTCTTTAGATTCTTCAGGAAGTTCGTTACATAAACGTGGCTATAGATCAGCAACAAATATTGCTCCAATTAACGAAGTCTTGGCGGCTGGTTTGGTGTTGCTTTCTGGTTATACTGGTGATGAAAATTTTATCGATCCGATGTGTGGTTCAGGAACTATTTTAATAGAAGCTGCAATGATAGCTAATAATATTCCGGCAAATATCAACAGAAAACATTTTGCTTTTGAAAATTGGAAAGATTACGACGAAGATTTATACTTTTTAATTCAGGATGTTTTATTGAAGAAAATACGTAGTTCTCACTTTAAAATAATGGGATTCGATAAAGCGCCATCTGCAGTTAGAAAAGCCCAAGACAATATCGAAAATGCCAATTTAGATGAATTTATTGGTGTGCATCACGTGAATTTTTTCAATTCGAAAAAGGAAGTTTTTGGAAACACGACTATTTTGTTTAATCCGCCGTATGGTGAACGTTTAAATATTGATACAGCCGAATTTTATAAGAAGATTGGCGATACATTAAAACATGGTTATCCAGATTCTAAAGTTTGGTTTATCACTTCAGATTTACAAGCGTTAAAGCATGTAGGATTACGAACATCAAAAAGAATTCCGCTTAAAAATGGTGATTTAGACTGTCGTTTAGTGCGTTACGATATGTATGCAGGAACAAGAAAAATTCGTTCTGATGAACGTGAAATTTCAGATCATAAAGAAGAAGATTAGTTAATAAGAAGAAGGTTAAAACAAGCTATTTTACTGGTGTAAATATGGATAAAATGTTTAAATTTGCACCTGAAATTTGATTAAAAAAACATGAAGATATCATATAATTGGTTAAGACAATTTATACAGATTGACTGGGAAGCTGAAAAAGCTGGAGAGTTACTAACTGACTTAGGGCTTGAAGTAGAGGGAATTGAAACGAAAGAATCTATAAAAGGAAGTTTAGCAGGAATTATTGTTGGAGAAGTTTTAACATGTATTCAACACCCAAATGCAGACAGATTAAAAATTACAACAGTTAATCTTGGTGAAGGAGAACCTGTACAAATTGTTTGTGGAGCACCTAATGTTGCTGCAGGACAAAAAGTGCCAGTTGCTACTATCGGAACTACTTTGTATGATGAAAATGGCGAAGGTTTTAAAATTAAGAAAGGAAAAATTAGAGGAGAAGAAAGTCATGGAATGATTTGTGCCGAAGATGAATTAGGTTTAGGTTCTGGACATGACGGAATTCTAATTTTAGATGCAGATTTAAAACCAGGAACTTTAGCTTCAGAAGTTTTTAATATTGAAAAAGATCAAGTTTTTGAAATCGGTTTAACACCAAATAGAGCAGATGCGATGAGCCATTTTGGTGTGGCTAGAGATTTGCGTGCTGGTTTAATGCAGCAAGAAATTAACTTAGAATTAATTTCTCCTTCTGTAAGTGATTTTCATGTTGATGAAAGAAAATTAAAAATTGATGTTGAAGTAGAGAATAAAGATTTAGCGCCACGTTATTGTGGAATTTCAATTACTGATGTAGAAGTAAAAGATGCTCCAGAATGGATTCAGAATCGTTTAAAATCAATAGGAATTACTCCAAAAAATAACATTGTAGATATTACAAATTATGTTCTACATGAGCTAGGACAACCTTTGCACGCTTTTGATGCGCAAAAAATTAAAGGAAATAAAGTTATTGTTAAAACTTTAGAAGAAGGTACAAAGTTTACAACTTTAGATGAAGTTGAAAGAACGTTGTCTGAAGATGATATTATGATTTGTGATGCAGAATCAAATCCGATGTGTATTGCAGGTGTTTTTGGCGGAATAGAATCTGGTGTTACAGAAAATACAACAAGTGTATTTTTAGAAAGTGCTTATTTTAATCCAGTATCTATTCGTAAATCTGCTAAACGACATGCATTAAATACAGATGCTTCATTTCGTTTTGAAAGAGGAATTGATATCAATTTAACAGAATATGCTTTAAAACGTGCCGCATTATTGATTGAAGAATATGCTGGCGGAACTTTAGCTTCTGATGTTAGAGATTTTTACCCTGAAAAAGTAGAAGATTTTCAAGTGTTTTTATCATATGAAAATGTAGATCGATTAATTGGTCAGGCAATAGAGAGAGAAACAATTAAAAATATTTTAGCTTCTTTAGAAATTAAAATTAGCAGTGAAACTGAAGGTGGATTGGGACTAACAATTCCGTCTTACAGAGTTGATGTTCAACGCGAAGCTGATATTATTGAAGAGATTTTAAGAGTTTATGGTTATAATAATATTGAGTTTTCACATAAATTAAATACATCAATTTCTTTCGATTCTAACAAAGAAGTTAAAATTGAAAATATTGTTGCCAATCAATTAACTTCATTAGGGTTTAATGAAACAATGGCAAATTCTTTAACTAAAGAAGATTATGTTTCGTTAACAGATACTCTAAATTCAGAGAACAATGTAGAAATGTTAAATCCGTTGAGTAACGATTTAAAAGTGATGCGTCAATCTTTACTGTTTAGCGGATTAGAATCGGTTGCTTATAACATCAATAGAAAAAATAGCGCATTAAAACTGTATGAATTTGGTAAAACATACCATAAATACAACGAAAAATATCAAGAAGATAAACATGTAACATTGTTTGTTACTGGAAATAGAACCAAAGATAGTTGGAAAACAGCAGCTCAGAATTCTGATTTCTTTTATGTAAAAGGAGTTATAACTTCGTTGTTACAACGCGTTGGAATAAACAATGTAAAAACTACGCCAACAAAATCGGATGTTTTTTCTGAAGGAATTACATTGAGTTTAGGGAAGATTAAATTGGTAGATTTTGGAGTTGTTAAAAAATCTGTTTTAAAAGAATTCGGAATTAAACAAGAGGTTTTATTTGCAGATATAAACTGGGATAATGTTTTAAAAACTTGTGGTAAAAAGAATGTTAAAGTTTCTGAATTACCTAAATATCCAGCTGTAAAAAGAGATTTAGCTTTATTGATTGATCACAAAATTACATTTAAAGAGATTTATAATTTGGCAAATCAATCTGAAAAGAACTTGCTAAAAGAAGTTGATCTGTTTGATGTGTATGAAGGCGATAAATTACCAGAAGGGAAAAAATCTTATGCGGTTAGTTTTGTATTACAAGACGAAAATAAAACATTAGAAGACAAACAGATTGATAAAATAATGCAAAAATTACAAGCAACTTTTGAAAAAAACTTAGAAGCTGTTTTAAGATAAATTTTAAGCTCCATTTATGGAGCTTTTTTTATAAAATAAAATATGTATAAATTAATAATAAGACCCATTTTATTCCTTTTTGATCCAGAAAAAGTACATTATTTTACATTTTCGGTCATTAAATTTTTACATAAAATTCCGTTTGTTCCTGGAATCATCAGAAGTATGTTTCAAGTAAATAACAAACGATTAGAAAGAAACTTATTCGGAATTACATTTAAAAACCCTGTTGGTTTGGCTGCTGGTTTTGATAAAAACGCGGTAATTTATAATGAATTGGCAAACTTTGGATTTGGTTTTATAGAAATTGGAACCGTTACTCCAAAAGGACAAGCTGGAAACCCAAAACAACGCTTATTTCGTTTAAAAGATGATAAAGGAATTATCAACCGAATGGGTTTTAATAATGACGGAATTGCTCCAGCAATAGAAAACTTAAAAAAGAACAAAGGTCAAATTATTATTGGTGGAAATTTAGGAAAAAACACAGACACAAAACCAGAGAATTATACCGAAGATTATTGTGAAGTGTTTTTAGCTCTGCATCCTTATGTAGATTATTTTGTATTAAATGTTAGTTGCCCAAATGTAGGAAGTCACGCAAAACTAAATGACAAAGAGTATTTAGTTGAATTGATTACAGCTTGTCAAAAATTAAATAAAGAATTATCGGTTACTGAGCGAAGTCGAAGTAAACCAATTTTATTAAAAATTGCTCCAGATTTAAACGATGTTCAATTAGATGAAATCATTGAGTTAGTTGCAGAAACTAGGATTGACGGCGTTATTGCATCAAACACATCAACCACAAGAGATAATTTAAAAGCTTCTAAAGAACGTTTAGAAGAAATCGGTAATGGCGGAGTTAGCGGACAACCAATTAAAGCACAAAGCACAAAAGTGATACAATACTTAGCAGATAATTCTAACAAAGCATTTCCGATTATTGGAGTAGGAGGAATTCATTCTGCAGAAGATGCTTTAGAAAAGATAAAAGCAGGTGCAGATTTAGTGCAGATTTATACTGGTTTTATTTA
>CAXICE010000139.1:0-4924 GCA_964022045.1 uncultured Polaribacter sp.
CATGAAAATATTCGCAACAATTTTCGCATTAGCAATTGTATTTCAAACATCAGTAAGTACAGTTGAAAAATCAAACACAGAAAAAAGAAATATTACAGTTACTGTGCCAAATGTAACGAGTAATAAAGGAACCGTAAATTATGCTTTGTGTGATAAAGATAACTTTATGAAAATACCAATTCAAACACAATCTAGTAAACCAAAAGGTAAAAAAAGCACGGTAACTTTTACAAATATTGCTCCAGGTAATTATGCAGTTATTTGTTTTCATGATGCAAATAGTAATGATAAAATGGATTTTCAACCTAACGGAATGCCATTAGAAAACTATGGAACATCTAACAATTCAATGAGTTTTGGTCCACCAAATTTTGAAGACTCTAAGTTTGAAGTTTCAGATAAAGATGTAACTTTAGAGATTAGATTTTAAAAAAAAACTACAATTCTGTAAAAAAACACGTACAAATGAAAATATTAAACAGCAAACTATTTAAAACGCTAAAAAATGATTTTTTAATGTGTTTAAAACTTACCATAATATTTGGTGTAGTATTTACTCTAATTAATCTACAATTTACGTTAAAAGGTATAGGAATAGTGTTTCTAATTTCTGCTATGTATTCTTTTATTTTAGGATTGGGAAACGGAATTGTAAATTATTATTTAGACACTAAATGGGATTGGGTTAAACAAACAAATCAACGTGTTTGGGCAGGAGCTATCGGAACAATTATTTACACAATTATAGCAGTTTTAGGAATCCATTACGTTCAGTATATCATTCTTTTTAACAATGACCCTTCGGTTTTTTTCAATAACGAACTGCTTTTTATTCATTTATTTGCTATTGTAATATCTTTAGGTGTCGCTACTTTTTTTCATGCAAAAGGATTTATGATAAATTGGAAAGCGTCACAAACTCAAAAAAGTAATAAAATTGAGATTGTAGCTAAAACAGAAACTGCAAAATTCGAGTCTTTAAAAAATCAAATTGACCCACACTTTTTATTCAATAGTTTAAATGTATTAACATCATTAATTGGAGAAAATCCGAAGCAAGCAGAACGATTTACCACAAAATTATCTAAAGTATATCGTTACGTTTTAGAACAAAGAAATAAAGAGTTAATTCCGTTAGAAGAAGAATTAAAGTTTGCTAGAACTTATATGGAATTGTTGCAAATGCGATTTGAAGATGCAATTCAGTTTGATATTCCATCAACAATTAGCAACGAAGAATTAAAAATTGTGCCATTGTCTTTACAATTATTATTAGAAAATGCTGTAAAACACAATGTTGTGTCATCAAACAAACCATTAAAATTAAGAATTTACGAACAAGACAATGCGTTAATTATTGAGAATAATATCAACCATAAAGAAGCTATTGGAAAAAGCACACAAGTAGGATTAAAAAATATTACAGACAGGTATAATTTACTTACAAAAAGAAATGTAGAAATAACGAATGATAGCGTGGTTTTTAAAGTGAGTTTGCCATTATTAACAAAGAACAATCAGATTATGAAAACAACAGAAGATATACAGAATTCTAGCTATGTTAGAGCTGTAGAACGCGTAGAAAAATTAAAAGAATTTTATCAGAATTTAGCAAGTTATTGTATTGTAATTCCGTTTTTAGTATTTATAAATTTATATACATCGCCACAGTTTCACTGGTTTTGGTTTCCGATGTTTGGATGGGGAATTGGAGTGATTTTTCACGGTTTAGATGTGTATAATTACAATCCGTTTTTAGGATCTAACTGGGAAAGTAAAAAGATTAAAGAATTAATGAATAAGGATGATGAAACATCTAATTGGGAATAAGATCATGGAAGAAAAGTATATAGAAGAAGAGCGTTATTTAAAAGCAAAAAAACGCGTAAAAGATATTAAAGGATTTTATATCCATTTGGTCATAGAAGTTTTTTCTTTAATCACAATTGTAGCAGTTAATTTAATTTTTTCACCAGGATTTCATTGGTTTTGGTTTGCAGCACCAGGAATTGTATTTGTAATAATTTTACACTGGTTCTTAGTTTTTGGACCACCAAAAATAGGATTTGGAAAAGATTGGGAAGCAAAAAAGATTCAAGAATTAATTGATGAAGATAAAAAAGCATCAAAATAAATAGTAGAAATTATGGAAGAATTCACAGATGAACAAAAATATTTAAGAGCTAAAAAGCAAGTAGATAAAATCAAAGGATTTTATGCAAACATTGCAAGTTATTGTATTGTAATTCCGATTTTAATCTATATTAATTTAAAATATGTGCCAGAGTTTCACTGGTTTTGGTTTCCAATTTTTGGATGGGGAATGGGTTTAACTTTTCATGCAATGGATACGTATAATTTCAATCCGTTTTTAGGAAAAAACTGGGAAGAGAAAAAGATAAAGGAGTTTATGAAAGAAGAAGAGGAGTTAGATAATTTTAAATAGAAGCATGATGACAGAAGATGAAAAATTAGAAGGTGTAAAATACCTTAGAGCAAAGAAACAAGTAGAAAAAATAAAAGGGTTTTACGTTCACTTAACCGTTTATATAATTATAAATACATTTTTAAGCGGAATAATTATCTACGGAATTATGAATGAAGATGGTGATTCTTTTGGAGAGGTAATTCAGAATTTTGGAGTGTATTCTACTTGGGTTTTTTGGGGAATTGGAGTTTTCTTTCATTGGTTAGGTGTGTTCGGTTTTAATATCGTTGGGAATAATTGGGAAGAAAGAAAAATTAAAGAATTGATGGAGAAAGACAAACGTAAACCTAAATTTTAAGAAATTATGGATGCTAAAACAAGAGGTGATAAATATTTAAAAGCCAAAAAACAAGTAGATAACATCAAAGCATTTTATAAACATGCAGCGTTTTATATTGTTATCAATCTTTTTTTTATTGGACGCAGAATTTATAAAGATATAGAATATGGAGATTCTGCTATTAAAGCTTTCACTGATTTAAGTAATTATAGATTGTTTTTTTGGTGGGGAATGATTCTAATTTTCCATGCAATTAGTACTTTTGAATTTGTGAATCTTTTATTTGGAAGAAACTGGGAGAATCGTAAGATTAAAGAAGAAATGGAAAAACAAAATAAACGCTAGAGATAATGAATGTAATCATCATAGAAGACGAAAAACCAGCAGCAAGAAGATTGAGTAGAATGCTAGAAGATTTGGATGTAAAAGCCGAAACAATGTTGCATTCTGTAGAAGAATCAATTGAGTGGTTTCAAAACAACGAACATCCAGATTTAATTTTTTTAGACATTCAATTATCTGACGGATTATCATTCGAAATTTTTGAACACGTAACAATTACAAGCGCCATTATTTTTACTACAGCTTATGATGAATATGCTTTAAAAGCATTTAAATTAAATAGCATCGACTATTTATTAAAACCAATTGATGAAGACGAATTAAAAGCTGCAGTAGATAAGTATAAAAGTCAACATGTAGAAAAACAAGAAGTTCAGCTTAATTTTGAAGATATTAAAAAATTATTGGTCAATCCGATTGATAGAAAATACAAAAAACGTTTTACGATTAAAGTTGGTCAGCATTTAAAAATTGTTTCTACAGAAAATATAGAATGCTTTTTTAGCGAAAACAAAGCAACTTATTTGCATTCAGATTCTAATAGAAGTTACATCTTAGATGGTGCTTTAGAGCAAATTCAAACTGAACTAGATCCAGAAAAATTCTTTCGTGTAAATAGAACATTTATTGTGCAGATTTCAGCAATAAAAGATATAGTTGCATATACAAACAGTCGATTAAAAATTATTTTAAACTCTTACAATGAAACAGAAATTATTGTAAGTAGAGAGCGCGTAAAGTTGTTTAAGGAATTTATTCAGTAATTGTCACCTTGAGCGGAGTCGAAAGGTTAAAAACATGATAGATTAGATTGCTGGATTTCTAGATTTTCGGATTGTTGGATAAAAAGCAAGCATTCAATCTTTTAATTCTTCAATTTTTCAATAAATGAATTATTTAATTATAAATATTTTGTACATTTGCACTCCTTTTTACGAGAGCAGATTTATAAAAGGAATTAAAAAGATGTAAAAAATATAAACATCTCTTAATGTTATTGTCGTTAAAAATCTGGATAACAATAAGATACAAAGTAAATTCAGAATGTCTGAAGAAACAAAAAACACTGAAGAGCAAGTAGTTGCTACTGAAGTACAAGAAACAGTTGAAGAAACTGTAAATCCACAAGAATTTTTAGAAAACTTTAACTGGTACAAATACGAAGAAGGTATTGAGGCGGTTGATGAAAAAAAATTAGCAGAATTCGAAAAAGCGTTAGAAGGAACTGTAGGTTTCGTAAATGAGCGTGATGTAATCGAAGGAATCGTAACTAGATTAACAGAAAGAGATGCAATTATTGACATCAATTCTAAATCTGAAGGAGTTATTTCTTTAAATGAATTCCGTTACAACCCTAGCTTAGCTGTTGGTGATGCTGTTGAAGTATTAGTTGACAAAAGAGAAGATTCTTCTGGTCAATTAGTTTTATCTCACAAAAAAGCAAGAGTAATTAAAGCTTGGGATAGAGTTAACAATGCACACGAAACTGGAGAAATCGTTAACGGTTTTGTAAAATGTAGAACAAGAGGAGGAATGATCGTTGATGTATTCGGAATCGAAGCATTCTTACCAGGATCTCAAATTGACGTGAAGCCAATTAGAGATTACGATCAGTTTGTAGAAAAAACAATGGAATTCAAAGTTGTAAAAATCAACCACGAATTTAAAAACGTTGTAGTTTCTCATAAAGCATTAATCGAAGCTGATTTAGAAGTACAGAAAAAAGAAATCATTGGTCAATTAGAAAAAGGACAAGTATTAGAAGGTGTTGTTAAAAACATTACTTCTTATGGTGTATTTGTTGATTTAGGTGG
>CAXICE010000140.1:0-4910 GCA_964022045.1 uncultured Polaribacter sp.
AAGAAAAATACGAAAAACTTGGTGTTCCTTTAGAAACCATGCTTGAAGGATTATTACATAGCACACCTATAACGTATTGGGATTACATCCAAACAGATGCTTTATTAGGATTACAAATTCCGAGAACAACCCAAAAAGATGAAATGGTTTTTATCATGTATCATCAAGTAAACGAGTTGTTATTTAAAATGATTTTGTGGGAAATTGACCAAATATCTCTTTCTAAAGAAGAAATTTCTGCCGAAAAATTCTCAAAACATTTAATGAGAATCAGTCGTTATTTTGACATGCTTTGTAGTTCTTTTAGTGTAATGGGTGAAGGAATGGATGTGGAACAATATTTAAAATTCAGAAACACTTTAGCTCCAGCAAGTGGTTTTCAATCTGCACAATATCGTAAAATCGAATTCGCTTCTACAGAATTAATTAATCTGATTGATGCAAGATTTAGAGATACCATTGACAGGAATTCATCTTTTAGAAATGCTTTTGAGCATTTGTATTGGCAAGCTGCTGGAAAAAATCATAAAACTGGAAAAAAATCTATTTTGATTCAGCTTTTTGAAGAAAAATACATGGGAGATTTTATTGATTTCATGGAAGACTACAACGAATGTAATTTATCGAAAAAATTTCAACAATTACCAGATGATGTTCAAAAAAACCCTGAATTAATAAAAGCCATGCGTCATTACGATTATACAGTAAATGTAAAATGGGTTTTAGCACATTATGATGCAGCAGGAAAATATTTGGGCGGTGGCGATAAAGATATTGAAGCAACTGGCGGAAGTAATTGGCGTAAATACATGCATCCAAAGTATCAAAGAAGAATTTTCTTTCCGTATTTGTGGAGCGAAGAAGAACTTAAGAATTGGGGAACTTTCTAGAAAAATAAGAAATATTTAACAGAAGCTGTTTGAGAAATCAAGCAGCTTTTTTTGTTTTTGGAATAGATATTGTCATTCATTTTTTATAAGTTTGAAAATATGAAAAAAATTATTTTTCTTTTTATTGCATTTTGCATCGCATTTAGCGCTTATTCTCAAGAAAAAACTACTGTTTTTAAAAAAGGAGAATGGCTACGTTTTAAAATGAGTTATAGCGGTTTTTTTAAAGCAGGAAATGCAACTTTAGCTATTGATACCGATACCATAAATGGAAAAGAAGTTTTTCATGTAACTGGAAAAGGTTGGACAACCGGAGTTATAAAGTGGTTTTTTAAAGTTAATGACACTTATGAGTCTTATTTTGATAAAGAAACAATAAAACCTTATATTTTTAAAAGAAATATTAATGAAGGTGGCTACAAAATAAATAGAGAAGTAAAGTTTAATTACGACACCAAAAAAGCAACCATAACAGATTTAAAAAAACAAACTACAGAAACTGTTGACATTACTAACATTCAAGACATGATGTCTTCTTTTTATTTTTTAAGAAACCAAGATGTTAGTAAATTAAAAGTTGGTGATGAAATTGGTTTAGATATGTTTTTAGATGCACAAATTTATCCATTTAAATTACGCTTTTTAGGGACAGAAATTTTAAAAACACGTTTCGGAAAAATTAAAGCACTAAAATTTAGACCAATGGTACAAGCTGGAAGAGTTTTTAAAGCAAACGAAAGTGTTACCATTTGGATAACTGCTGATGAAAATAAAATTCCGATTAAGTTAAAAGCATCTCTAGCTGTTGGTTCGTTAAGAGCAGAATTAGATGCTTACAAAGGTCTTGCAAATTCTTTTAAAATTATATACGATTAAATTGTATTTTTGCGTTAATACATGCATAAAATTAATTTCTTTTGAAAAAAATAGTTTTCCTTTTACTTACTATCATCATCTTTAATTCTTGTAAAGAAGATAATCCAGAAAATATTGAAGAAGTCGTTACGGTTATTGAACCAGAAGTAGTGTATGAATTTGGTTATAAATTAAACGATTATTTAGTAATAAATGATACGATTGAAAAAGGAGAAAGTTTTGGAGTTATTTTAGACAGACATCATGTAGATTATCCTATTATAAATAAAATTGCTTCAAAAATTAAAGACACTTTTGATGTAAGACGCGTAAGGGCTGGAAAACCTTATACCATTTTAGCAGCAAAAGATTCAACTGAAAAAGCACAAGTTTTTATTTATAAGAACAACAAAACAACTGCTACTGTTGTAGAATTTAACGATTCTATTATACATAGTTACAAATTCAGAAAAAAAATTAAAACCATCGAAAAAGAAGTTCATGGTAAAATTTACTCAAGCTTTTCTCAATCTATGGATAGCTTGCATTTAACCCCTAATTTAACAAATAGAGTTGCTGATATTTATGCTTGGACATTAGATTTTTTCAAACTTCAAAAAGGCGATACTTTTAAAATTATTTACGAAGAAAACGTTATTGATGACAATACTTTTGTTGGCTATGGAAAAGTAAAAGCGGCGCTTTTTAATCATAAAGGAAAAGACATCTATGCGTATAGATTTGTTCCTGATAAGAAAAGAGGAATTGTAGAATATTATGACGAAGAAGGAAATATGTTACGAAGACAGTTTTTAAAATCGCCCATAAAATTCCAATACAGAGTTTCATCTAGATATAATTTAAATAGAAGAATTGCATTATACGGCAATAAAGTTAAAGCACATAAAGGAACCGATTTTGCGGCAAATTATGGCACACCAATTATGGCGACAGCGAGCGGAACAGTAACACAATCTGCATACAGAAAACGCGGAAATGGTCATTTTGTAAAAATAAAACACAACAATACATATTCTACGCAATATTTACATATGAGTCGTAGAAATGTAAAACGTGGACAATACGTAAAACAAGGAGATATTATTGGTTTTGTTGGATCAACAGGAAGCAGTAGCGGAAATCATGTGTGTTATCGTTTTTGGAAACACGGAAGACAAGTGGATCCTTTTAAACAAAAGTTACCTTCGGCCGCACCTTTAAAAAAGAGTTTAAAACCTGCTTTTTTAACACATATTTCTCCTTTAAAAGAGCAATTAGAAAATATTCAAGGTTTCAATTCAAAAGTAATTGAAGAACTAGACGCCAACAATATTACTTTTTAAAGATTTAGGAAATGGCTTTAAAGAATATAAATCCAACTAATACAAAAGCTTGGCAAAAGTTAACCGCTCATTTTGATGAAATAAAAAACATACATCTTAAAGAGTTCTTTAGAGAAAATAGCAACAGAAAAGCTGACTTCTCAATTACTTTTGATGATTTTAAAGTTGATTATTCTAAAAACAGAATCAACAAAAAAACTCTTGATTTACTAATTGAATTAGCAAATGAAATTGATTTAAAAGATGCCATTCAAAAATATTTTTCTGGCGATATTATAAACACAACAGAAAACAGAGCTGTTTTACATACTGCTTTAAGAGATTCAACATCAAACAAAATAATTGTTAATAATATTGATGTAAAACCAGAAATAAATACTGCATTAAATCAAATTGAGAAATTTTCTGAAAAAGTAATTTCGGGTGATTGGAAAGGTTTTACTGGAAAACCGATTACAGATATTGTAAATATTGGAATTGGTGGATCAGATCTAGGTCCAAATATGGTTGTTTCTGCTTTACAACATTATAAAAATCATCTAAACACACATTTTGTTTCTAATATTGATGGTGATCATGTTTCAGAAATCATTAAAAAATTAAATTCAGAAACTACTTTATTTATAGTTGTTTCTAAAACATTCACAACACAAGAAACCTTAACAAATGCCAATACTTTAAAAGATTGGTTTTTAAATTCTGCAACACAAAATGATATTTCTAAACATTTTGTTGCTGTTTCATCAAACATTGATAAAGCTATTGATTTTGGAATAGCTAAAGAAAATATTTTTCCCATGTGGAATTGGGTTGGTGGACGATTTTCTTTATGGAGCGCAGTTGGATTGTCTATAAGTTTATCTGTCGGATTTCAAAATTTTAAATCGCTTTTAAAAGGTGCTGAAGAAATTGATAATCATTTTAAAAATGAAGCTTTTAAAGAAAATATTCCTGTTTTATTAGCTCTATTAGGCATTTGGTATAACAACTTTTTTGAATGCGAAACCGAAGCTATTTTACCATATTCTCAATATTTAGAAAAGTTCACAGATTATCTTCAGCAAGCAAGCATGGAAAGTAATGGAAAAAGCGTAGATAGAAATGGTGAAAAAATCGATTATCAAACTGGGGCAATTGTTTGGGGAAATATTGGTTCAAACATGCAACATGCTTTTATGCAATTACTGCATCAAGGCACAAAGTTAATTCCAACCGAGTTTATTGGTTTTGAAGAATCTTTATCTGGATTAACGGAGCACCATGAAAAATTAACAGCAAACTTCTACGGGCAAACAGAAGCTTTAGCTTTTGGCAAAACAGAAGAAGAAACACATCTAGACTTAAAGTTCAATAATCAGAACAAAAACTTAAAAGCATTACTTCCATATAAAGTTTTTGAAGGAAACAAACCTAGTACAACACTATTAATTAAAAAATTAAACCCAAAATCTTTAGGAAAGCTAATCGCAACTTATGAACATAAAATTTTTGTTCAAGGTGTCATTTGGAACATTTTTAGTTTTGACCAATTTGGGGTCGAATTAGGCAAAGAATTAGCAAAAAAACATCTGAACAAGAAGTAATATTTCTTCAAAAAAAGCAATTCTCTAAATTTTAACATTTACACTTTATCCTGTTAACAACCTGTTGATATTTAACAAGCTGTTTTTCAGTGCACATAACAATATTTTACTACTTTTGACTATCTTAATCTTTTGTTAATACTTAACATTAAATTAACATTGCAACTGTAAAAATTGAGGATTTTTGCAGAACATTTAATAACTTAAAATTTCAAAATGAAAAATTTTAAAAATTTATT